>JAFAAJ010000283.1 GCA_023426625.1 Bacteroidota bacterium | reverse complement strand
TCTCTGTTCTGCTCGAGCGTCAACAAATAATTAGCCAGTTGTTTTTCAAAAGCCACCACATTTTGTGCTGTCTGAGCCGAATTTTTATAACCTAAAACATCGAACAACTTCGCTACGTAGCTTTGATATTCCGCTAATGTTCTGGTGTTGGATTCATTGGTCTTTTGGTAATAATCTCTCCCTAAACCAAGATCAGGACCGCCTAAGTACACCGCATTCATTTTAGAATTCTTCATATCTGCACCCACTCTCCATCCGTAGAAAGAATTGTCCCCGAATTTCGTTGCCTCTAAAAGGTATTTCTGCAGATCATTGATGTTTTTAATAGCATCAATTTTAGCCAAATCCCCTTTGATCGGAGCCAATCCTTCCGCATTTCTTTTAGAAGTGTCCATAAATGAAGCATACAGATTCTGGATCTTCTGACCTTCAGATCCTTCAGTATATGTTTCTGAAAGAATTTTATTCAAAATATCCAAAGAAGCATCATCCACATTTTCTCTTAATGCGTTGAAAGAACCCCAACTTGCTTTATCTGAAGGAATCTGAGTGTTTTTCACCCAGTTACCATTTACATAGCTGAAAAAATCATCCTGTGGACGAACACTCTTATCCATATAAGACAGGTTGATCCCTTCTTCTGTCAGCTCTTTTTTCACAGGTTCAGCCACCGCTGTTTCCGTATCTGTCTTTGTAGTATTATCAGTGGTTTTTGCCGTACCGCAAGAGTTTAAGAACACCATCCCGGAAAAGGCAAGTATTCCTATATTTAGCTTTTTCATTTATATATATTGTTTTGATTTTCACACAAACTTACCAAATATACAAAATTATGTTAAATGAATGTTTGATTTTATCATCATTATTGTTGTTAAAAGCCAACAAGACACAAAAAAACCGCTCATTGCTGAGCGGTTTGATATTTTACCAGATTTTGATTCTGTCTTCCGGTTTTTTGTAAAGTTTGTCTCCTTCTTTCACATCGAAAGCTTTATAGAAAGCATCAACATTGATCAACGGACCGAAACTTCTGAAATATCCAGGAGAATGCGGATCTGTTTTTACCTGATTGATCATGTATTTCTCGCTGGAAAGTGTTCTCCATACGGTAGCCCAACTCATGAAAAATCTCTGATCCTGCGTGTAACCGCTGATCGGTCCAGGATTTCCTTTATCTTTAAGATACATCTGCAATGCATCATAAGCAATACTTACCCCTCCTAAGTCGGCAATATTTTCCCCGTTTGTGAATGTTCCGTTCACAAAAGTTCCTTTTACAGGCTCATATTTGTCATACTGTGCTGCAAGAGCTTTCGTTGCTTTTTCAAAATTAGCTTTATCTTCCGGAGTCCACCAGTCAACAAGGTTACCATCTGCATCGAACTGTGCTCCTGAATCATCGAATCCGTGGCTCATTTCGTGTCCGATTACCGCACCGATACCACCGAAATTAACCGCTGCATCAGCCTGAGGATTGAAGAAAGGAGGTTGAAGGATTGCAGCAGGGAAAACGATTTCGTTGTTTACCGGATTGTAATATGCATTTACCGTTTGTGGAGTCATTCCCCATTCTGATTTATCTACCGGCTTCCCGATTTTCGCTAAATCTTTATTATACTGCCATTCTGTAATGTTCAGAAGGTTTTTATACAATGTTCCGCCTTTAGCTTCAGGGATGATCTCCAGTTTGGAATAGTCTTTCCATTTATCCGGATAAGCTACTTTTACCGTAAATTTATTAAGCTTGGTAAGTGCTTTCTCCTTTGTAACAGAAGACATCCATGTCAAACCATTGATGTGTACTTCGAAGCTTTTCTTTAAGTAATCGATCAGTTCCACCATTTGAGCTTTTGCTTCTGCCGGGAAATATTTTTCAACATAAAGTTTTCCGAAAGCTTCACCTAAGCTACCGTTGATCAACTCAAATCCTCTTTTGTTAAGAGCTCTTTGTTCCTGCTGACCTCTTAGGTATTTACCGTAGAAATCAAATTTCATATCACCCAACTTTTCACTTAAATAAGAAGCACTTCCGTGGATCATGTGGAATTTTAAATAATCCTTGATCACTGGTAAGTTCTGAGCATTGACTAATTTATCAAAGTTTTTGAAATAATTGATCTCTCCAACGATCACCTTATCTGTGTTCACACCCACTTTTTTAAGATAAGCAGGAATATCCACATTTTTCACCAAAGCAGAAAGTTCTGCCATCGTTTGTGGGTTGTACTGAAGCGTTGCATCACGGATCTGCTCGTTGGTCAGGAACGTATTTGCAATGCTTTTTTCATATTCAACGATACCTTTTGCTGCTTCAACAGCGTTTTTATATCCTAATTCTTTAAGCATGGAAGCTACATATTTCTGATATTCAGCGATAGCTTCCTTATTTTTATCGTTTTCTTTCTGATAGTAGTCTCTTCCTAATCCTAATCCTGCGTTACCTAAGTAAACAGCATTCATTTGAGAATCTTTAAGATCCGCATCTATTCCCCATCCATAGAAAACATTTTCACCGTCTTTGGTTACAGAGATTAAATAGTTTTGTAGATCGGCAAGATTTTTAATGGCATCAATCTTTCTGATATTATCCTGAATAGGCTTGATCCCGTCTACATTTCTTTTCTCCATGTTCATATACGTTGCGTACAGATCCTGGATCTTTTTACCTTCACTTCCTTCAGCAAATTTATCTTTCAGAAGAGAGTTCAGAATAGACATTGAGTTGTTGTCTGTATCTTCAGCCAGTTTGTTAAAACTTCCCCATGTTGGTTTATCAGAAGGAATTTTAGCAGTTTTCATCCAGCTTCCGTTCACAAAGTTATAGATATCATCCTGTGGACGAACAGATTTATCCATCAGACTAAGGTCTAAACCTTTATCTGTAGAGTTCACAGCTGTTTTGGCAGTCTTAGCCTGAGCGTGCAACACGTTCTGTGAGCAGATCCCTGTTAATAAAAACAGAGAAAGAGTTAGTTTTTTCATTATAATTACAATTTATACAATAGGTATGTTTTTTTGATGGTTTGTTACTGGCGTATCGATTTCTAGCTTACAACATACTGATCAGATCCTGAATGATTTTCTGGGATACGAAATACATGAAATCCAACCTTTCGAGATGAGGCATATACAGTTTTGAGGTTTGTTCCCTGTCGTTGATCCTTATGGAATAGAAAACGGTTCCTACTTCTTTTCCGTCCTCTCCTTTTCCGGGACCTGCAACTCCGGTTGTGGAAAGCGCAATATGGGTGTCGAACAAATTCTGACAACCTTTAGCCATTTCCTGAGCTACCTGTTCGCTCACTACGGTATATTGATCTACTGTTTCCTGTGAAACCTTTAAAATCTCAACTTTCTTTTCTGTGGCATAGGCTACAATTCCTCCCAGAAAATATTTTGAACTGCCGGAATTTGAAGTGATCATTTTCGCCAGTTCTCCTCCCGTACAACTCTCAGCAGTGGAAATAGTAAATTTTCTTTCTGCTAAAAGATCACCTAAGATCTTTTCTATCTTATCTTCTGAAACCCCGATCACATGATCTTTAACTAATGGAAGCAGCTTCTGAATCACCTCATCCAATTGGTTTTGCAAAACTGCATCATCCGTTCCGGTGGCTGTAAGTCTCAGTTTTACTCTCGTTCCGACAGGAAGATAAGATAAGGTGATGTTCATTGGGAGTGACAGTTCCCATTTTTCGATCATATCTGCAAGAATACTTTCAGGAATTCCTACTACGGAAACAATTCGTGTACTGATATAATTAAGGCTGAATCTCTCTTTTAAATAAGGTATGATCTGATCTTTGATCAGTGGTTTCACTTCATAAGGAACGCCGGGCAAACTGAAACATAGTTTCCCTTCCTGCTCCATCATCATACAGGGTGCCGTTCCGAAATAATTCTGAAAAACCACAGATTTTGTCGGTACAAAAGCCTGTTCTCTGTTCCTTTTAAGGATTTCAAGCCGGTCTCTTTTTTCCATATACTTTCTTAAATGTTCGAAAGTGGTCTCATCCAGAGCAATTTCGTCATTGAAAAATTCGGCAAAGGCTTTTTTGGTTTTATCATCTCTTGTAGGTCCCAATCCGCCGGTTGTAATGATGAGATCAGCATCTTCAAAAGCGTTGTTCAATGTATTTTTGATGATTTCAACCTCATCTGAAATGGTAATGATGCGGACGACTTTTATTCCTATGTTTTTAAGTTCAGCGGCAATAAAATTAGAATTGGTATCTACTGTATTTCCGGAAAGAATCTCGTCGCCAATGGTGATCAGAACAGCTTTTTCCATATTTTGATTCTTGAAAAAAATTCTTCTACAAATGACGTGAAAATATATGTAGCGGACAATATTTTTAAATAAAAAGGTGAAAGCGCGAAATGGTTAAAGGACAAAAGAAGCTTGTTGATGTTATAAAATAAACCGTTAAATCAAATATATGCTTTAATTAAAGACAGTTTTTCGATTTAACGGTTTTATAATTACAGTTTCGCAATCCTTTTACTTATCATGCTTCACCCATATTAATTCATCGGTATTATAGCCTATATTTTTAGCCTTCTGAATGAATCTTTGTTTGATGCTTTCAGGGATTTCCGGAGTACGGGAAAGAATCCAGATATACTTCAGATTATTTCCGGCAACTAATGCATATTGATAATCATCATCAATATCTATCACATTATACCCGGACCAGATAGGTTTAAAGAAAGACACCTTTAAGCGGGCTTCTGTTCTATCATTCACGAATTTTGCCTCACCTATAGCTTCTTTCCATTCTTTTTTAACATAATTATAACCTCTGTTTTCTACACGGATACTTCCGTCAGGATTTTCCGAATAGGTAGCGGTTACATTATCCATATTCCGTTCGAATCTATAATCGAAACGGGCAATTTCATACCATTTTCCAAGGTATTTTTTAGCATTAAAATTCTTGATTGCCGTTGCTCCTTTGGGAATTCCTACGGAACACGAGTTCAGGAGTACTACTCCCAAAATACCTAAAGATACCGGGATGATTATTTTCTGAAAGCTTCTCATAATAATATATTTTTGGTACTTACCTCGATTCAAAAATGATGCCTTCCGATAGAACGGATCATAACTCCTAAGAGAAAATTTTCAGAAAACTGTCTTTAAAGCTGCCTGAAACTTCAATTTCAGTATTGTCCGACAACGTAACGGTTCCGCTTTTATGATAAGATTTAACGAATTGGGTATTGATGATATGAGAACGGTGAACCCTTACAAAAGGAGATTCCAACAGATCGTCAAAATGTTTCAGAAATCTGCAAACCATTTTTTTGGAATGGTCTGTAAGATATATCTGCGTGAAATTTCCATCCGCCTGTAATCTTACAATATCTTCTGTTTTCACCACGTCAAAGCCCTGCAATGTAGGTAAGATCAACTGCTGTTTTTCGGGTTTCAGCTTCAAATTTTCAAGCAGGATCTTGTTTCGGTTGAGCTCTTCTTTTTTCTCCAGACTTTCCGCTACTTTATTCACCGCAACGATAAGTTCCTGAATATCGATCGGCTTTAAAATATAATAGCTAGCAGATTTATTGAGTGCCTGTAAAGAATATTGAGAGAACGCCGTAATAAAAATAGTTTCATAGGAGAAGTCTTTTGTAGCTTCCAACACATCAAAGGCATTCCCGAAAGGCATTTCTACATCCAAAAAAATCAGTTGAGGTTGCTTTTCCGAGATCAGGGGAACGGCTTGTTTAATATTTTCCGCTTCACCCAGAATTTCAACCTGCGGACAATATTTAGTAAGATAGTTCTTCAAAACATCTCTTGCAATAGCTTCATCGTCTATGATTACGGCTTTTATTTTCATTTACAACTAGATTATAGTGATTGGTGATTGGTGGTTGGTGATTAAAGATAAACAATAATCTATCAGCAGATATATTTCATACCTTGAAAACCGCATCTCGTACCTAAAAATCTTAATCATCTATCCGTACTTCAAAACCCGCAACTCATAACTCATACTTATAACTTATAACTCATCACCACCAAAACTCCCGGCTCAGATTTTTTATCGGTAATCACACATTGGATATCACGATGGTAAAGATCATTCAGCAAGGCTATTCTTTCGAGCGTATTTTTCATTCCGCGACCTTCTCTTGTTTTCTGATGAAGGGTTTTCTGTTTTTTGCTTTCTTCAATTCCAATTCCGTTATCTTCAATACTGATTTTTAAATGATGATCCTGTTTTTCAAAACTTAGTTTCAAAAATCCTTTTTCTGTTCTGTAACGTAGTCCGTGCCAAATTGCATTTTCTAAGAACGGCTGTATCAGCATACCCGGAACCTGAAGATTCTGCATATTGAAAGTGTCATCTACATGAATTTCATAATCAAACTTATCCGAAAAACGGGTCTTTTCCAATGCGAGATAATTTTGCAACAGGTCCAGTTCCTGCTGAAAAGGAATGAAATCTTCCGCAGAATTTTCCATGACTCCGCGCATCAGCTTTGAAAACCGGGTCAGATACTGGTTGGCTTCGAGTTCATTATTCGTAGCAATAAATTGATTTACGCTATTCAGACTGTTAAAGATAAAATGCGGATTCATTTCCCGACGCAGAGATTGCAAAGCAATTTTCTTATTTCTGATCTGTACTTTTTTCAGAGTCCAGAAAATAAAACCGATCAGTACTAACAATAGGATCAAAGCTCCGATCAGACTGTAATTAAAAATATTTTTCTTACGGATAAGCTCATCTTTAAGTTGCTTTTCTTTCTCCAGTTGAGAGATCCTTTGTTCAGTATCTTCAAGGATTTTATTGTCTACAAGACTCCTGTCTTTGGAAACAAGATCGGGAAGTTTTCCGAGAAAATCTCTGTACAATTTCACGGAAGCATCTGTATTTTCGGAAATACTGTAAAGACTATCGAGCTTCTGAACGCTTTTTTGAGCTTCCATGGTATGACCTTTATCTATGGCTAATGTATAGGCATTCTTCAATAGATGCATGGCTTCTTCCGTATCATTCTTTTTGATGTAGATATTGGCCAATTCCTGGATTTGGTTGACCTTTTCCTGAGAATTATCCTTCACAAACTCTTCTTTCAGCACTTTCTTTTTCGCCTCAATGGCTTTGTCAAAATCTTTATGCTCTACGTAGAAATCCGTCAGCTTTTTATTGATCTCCAAAGCCTGCTGTGGAGCCTGCTCTTTTGAGATTTTATAGGCATTATTCAGGTTTTCTTCTGCTTTCGGGATATTTTTTTGCTGAATATTCACCTCTGCCATCTGACTGTAACTTTCAGCAAGATCTCCTTTATCGTTTTCTTTTTTGCTGATATCAATATTATTTTGAATGGCTTCTACTTTCAATTCTGTAGATGGCGAGGATAATCTTGCTGCATCATTGGCATTAACCGCTCTGCTTTCTTTTGTAAAACTCATCTGCGCCGCTTTGCTGTAATTGGCTATGGCAGGAGTAATTTTATTCTGCTTTTCCTGAGACTGCGCCAATTTCCGAATAACGGTTTCAAGACTTTTTTTATCCCCGGTATTTTGATAAATATTTTTTGCTTTATTCAGATATTCTTCACTTTTACTATAGTTTCCTTCATTATAATAGTCGTTTGCCATTTCTACATAAGCGTCTGCAACGGCTTTATTATCATTATTATCAACGGCACGTTTAAGCTTAGAAGCGGATTTTAATGCTTTTGAAACCCGCGTAGAATCCTGGGCAAAGGAAAAGTTCCCTACCGTTAAAATGACAATCAATATAATTCTGAAGAATAATTTCATGATTTCTAATCTACAATGCAAAGTAAATAAAACTTTATCTATAGTTTCCAATTCTTCACCAAGTCAAAGTTCTGTTTCACCAAGTCTCCTCTTTTCAGATCTGTAATCCGGATAATTTTACTTCAGAATTTAAAACCAGAAATTATGAAATTGAAACATTTTTTATTGATCGGACTCTTTACCCTTGGAAGTTTTATGAACGGACAGGAAGTAAAGAAAAATGCAATTGAAGTAACAGGAATTGCGGAGATGGAAGTAGAGCCGGATGAAATTATTTTCAGCATCGGAATAAAAGCGGATAATAAGAATGAATTGGCAGATCATGAGAAAAAACTGTTTGAGATCCTGAAAAGCAATAATGTAAAAAATGAAGATATCGATTTCAAATCCATGTATCAGAATACCTATTCCAAATTAAAAATATTCACTAAAAGCTATCAGTTCAAAGCAAGTGTCAAAACGGATATCAGCAAAATGTTTGAAGATCTTAATCAAAAATGGGTAACCAACCTGCACATCGCAGAGATAAAGAACACCCAAATAGCCGACTTTAAAAAGACAGTGAAAATCAACGCACTGAAAGCAGCAAAGGCAAAAGCCGATTATTTATTGGAAAGTATCGGTAAAAAAACAGGAAATCCTTTAGAAATCATAGAAATCGAAGATTATACAAGTGACATGATCGTTCCTGCAGCTTATGCGAGACAGAAAATAAGCAATCTTCAACTGGAATCTGCTGCCTCTGATGTATCCTTCGATCATATTGAAAACATCAAACTGAAATACAGCATCAAAACACGATATGAAATCCTTTAAATAATAACATCATGACAACTTTTAAAATTTTAGCCACAGCAACGAGTGCAGCAGCATTATTATTTGCTCAGAACTCACTACAGACAGGTAATGAAAGAAATTTCTCTGCTTCAGAAGAGAGATCGGTAATTCAGCGGGAAAACTCCCCTTTTTCTACCATTAGTAAAGAAAACAAAATTCAGGTTGCTCTTTTACTGGACACTTCCAACAGTATGGACGGATTGATCGATCAGGCTAAATCAAGACTTTGGAATATTGTGAACACCTTAACGACTCTGAAGTATAACGGACAGGCTCCGCAAATAGAAATCGCCCTGTATGAATACGGAAATGACGGAATAAGTGATGAAAACTACATTCGACAAGTTACCCCACTCACTCAGAATTTAGATCTTGTTTCGGAAAAACTGTTTGCTTTGAGAACCAATGGCGGAAGTGAATTTTGCGGTGCGGTCATTCGTGATGCTGCCATGAATCTCAACTGGGACAGGAATGAAAAAAGCATGAAGCTGATCTACATTGCGGGAAACGAACCTTTCGATCAGGGAAAAATCATTTATAAAGACGTAATTTCCAGTGCAAAAGCCAAGAATATTTATACCAATACCATTTTTTGTGGCGACCGTAGTGAAGGGATCCGTACTTTCTGGCAAAACGGCGCTGTTTTAGGTGACGGAAAATATTTCAACATCAATAGCAATAGAAAAGTAATTTACATTGAAACTCCTTATGATATCCGTATTTCCGAATGTAATGCGAAGCTGAACGACACTTATATCTATTACGGAAATAAAGGTTCCGAATATAAAAACATGCAGCTCGTCCAGGATAAAAATGCAGCGGTACAATCGGCTTCCAATGCTGTGGAAAGAGCTGTAGCCAAGTCAAAGAAAAATGCATATAAAAACGATCACTGGGATTTGGTGGACAGAGCTGAAAAAGATGAAAATTTTATTACAAGCGTAAAAGCAGAAGAGCTTCCTGCCGAACTTAAAGGCAAAACCAAAGAAGAGATAAAAAAAGCCGTAGCCATAAAAGCTGCAGAACGTGAAAAGGTTCAAAAAGAAATTGAAGAACTATCTAAAAAAAGACAGCTCTTCATTGATGCCGAAATGAAAAAACGAGGAAATTCCGAAGGTGATGACCTTGGAAAAGCGATCGAAAAATCAATCCTCGAATTGGCTAAGAAAAATGGATATAGTTTGTAATTGATAACCTATTGAAGGAAGCCTTATCTTCCAAACTTAAAGTATCTTGATAAAGGATGCTTTTTGTTTTTCATAAACATTGAAGCCATTTCCATTCCTGTGACCGAAAAAGTAATTCCGTTTCCGCCGAAACCGAGAACAAAATAGGAGTTTTTGAATTGCTCATGCTCACCGATATAAGGAAGTCCGTCCTTTGTTTCGCCGAAAGTTCCGGCCCAGACAAAATCTGTATAGAAATGATAATCCGGCTTTATTTTCTTCAATGCTCTCAGGATTTCCTTTTCTTTCTTATCAAGCATCGCATCACGCTTCTTTGCATCATAAAAATCCTCATCACCTCCACCGATCAGCATTCTGCCGTCATCCGTAGTACGCATATAGAGGTAGGGTTCATCGGTATTCCAGATTAAAGTATCTTTAATGTTTTTAAATTTAGTCTTATCAATTTCTGAAACAATGGCAAACGTACTTTTCAAATTCACAAAATTTTCCTTGATGAGGCTTTTGCTTTCATATCCTACACAATAAATGATTTTTTTAGCCTTAATGACCGCACCGTTAACAGTAGATACCAAATTATACCCTTTATGATATTCAACCGACTTCATTTCTGTTTTATCGAAGATTCTGAGTCCTTTTTTAATGTTGAACTTAAACAATTCATGAGCCAGCCTGAATGCATCCACACTTCCACCCTGATCAGACAGGATCCCGCCAAATGTTTTATCAAATTCGAATTTTTCCAGAATTTCTTCCTTTTCCAGCCACTGTACCCTGAAACCTGCCTTTTTTCTGGCTTCAAATTCTTTTTGTAACCAGTCTACATCACTTTTTTTAGAAGCGAAATATAAAGATTGGGTTCTTTTGAATCCTGCTCCCGATTTTATTTTATTTGAAAGCTCTTCGATCTTATCAATAGAATCCGAACAGGCTTTATAACTTTCCACCGCACCTTTTTTTCCTACTTTTTCGATAAGACTATACAACGGAATGTCTATTTCATACTGCAACATGGAAGTAGTAGCAGAGGTGCTTCCGTTACAGATTTCCCGCTTATCGATCAGAATAGTATCATAGCCATCTTCTATCATCTGATGAGCGATCAGACTTCCCGTAATTCCGCCTCCGATAATCAAAACTTCACATTCTTCATCTCTTTTCAATGACGGGTAAGAGGCAACAAGGCCGTTTTTCAATAACCAGAACGGTTCGTTTGATTTTAAATCCATATTAATGTTTTAAACCAAACTTATCAAATTTCGTGACATTTTTAACCATTCAAGGAAAATATGGTTTGATTATTGTTATCAACATACAATCCAACACTAAAATATATTACTATGATAACCACTATTCTTGAAGCACCGGAAAATGTTGCTGCCTTCAGTGCAACCGGTGAAGTAACCAGAGAAGATTTCGAAAATCTTGTTATTCCTCATGTGAAAAAGAAAGTTGAACAGTTCAATGAACTGAATTACCTTTTGTATCTGGATACTGATCTCGATAATTTCACTGCCGGAGCCTGGCTTCAGGATCTGCTTTTAGGCATGAAAAACCTGACGAAATGGAACCGCGCCGCCATTGTAACCGATAAGGAAGGAGTACAGAATTTCACTGATGCATTCAGCGTTCTGATGCCCGGTGAGTTTAAGTCTTTTCCAAAAGAAAATTTATACAATGCGCTGTACTGGTGCAAAAACGGCAATGAAGTTGAAGCTTAATTTATTGAATCACATTTAAATATAGAATTATGAAACCGAATCTAGGAATTACAGACAAAAATTTAAAAGTTATTCATGAACTTTTAAACAATGCTCTTGCAGACGGGAACATGCTTTATATCAAATTAAGGAAATTCCACTGGAATTTAGCCGGTGATAATTTCATGGAACTTCATCAGCTTTTTGAAGAACAGTATAGCGCTCTTGAATTAAGCATTGATGAGGTTGCAGAAAGAATAAGCACTT
>JAFAAJ010000220.1 GCA_023426625.1 Bacteroidota bacterium | reverse complement strand
CATCCCGTTCATACCTATCTATTGGAAGAGGAGTTGATTGATACTTTACTGGAAGAATTGCTTCAGACAGATCCGAAGGAAGAATTTCAGAAATTTTATAACCTTTTCAACCATTTGTCAACCGTTGAGAGGAGATTTGAGCGAAAAGAAAATCAACTGTTTCCTTTTCTGGAACAAAAAGGGTGGACCGGACCTTCCAGAAATATGTGGTCTTTCCATGATACGATCCGGGATATTTTCAGGATCATCAGAAAGAACATTGAAGAAAAAGATCTGGATTCCGCAAAACAGAACATAGAATATGCCGGTCAGAATTTAAGAAATCTGATGCAGGTGGAAAAAATGGTTCTCTTCCCGAATGCAATGGAGATCCTTACCGATGAAGAATGGATAAAAATGAGGGAAGGCGAAGATGAAATCGGCTGGATGCTGAGTCAGCCACCCGCAAAATACCCGAAAGAAGAGCAGTATGTACATCCTTCCGAAGATAAAACCATAAGAACCGATGTAAGTTTTGCTGAAAATGCATCACACTTTGATGAAGGATATATGACAGTGGAACAGGTGAATCTTTTATTCAGAACATTGCCGCTGGATCTTACCTATGTGGATGAAAACGACAGAGTGATTTTCTATAACCGTGGAGACATTCGTGTTTTCCCGAGAAGTGCCGGAATTATCGGAAGAGAAGTGCGTTTTTGCCATCCTCCGAAAAGTGTGGATACCGTTCTGAAAATATTGGAAGCTTTCCGAAAAGGAGAGCAAAATGAAGCATCGTTCTGGTTCAATTATCGTGACAAGCTAATCTATGTGCGATATTTTGCCGTAAGAGACGCACAGAAGAACTATCGAGGTGTTATCGAAATGTCTCAGGATATTTCGGAGATCAAAAAGATCGAGGGAGAAAGAAGACTTTTGGAATGGGAGTGATAATTATCATGAAAAATAAAATACCAAAAACTCTTTTATATAAATTCGAATATATATCTTTGTAATATAAAAATAACAAATGTTTTCTAAAACCTGTGAATACGCCATACGTGCACTGATCTTCATCGCGCAGAAGTCCAAGGACGGAAGCAGAGTAGGGATCAAAGATATTTCATCAGGAATAGATTCCCCGGAGTATTTCATAGCCAAAATACTACAGGAACTCAGCAGAAAAGGTTTTGTACAATCTGCGAAAGGACCCAACGGTGGTTTTTATATGGATGAAAATAACCTCGAGCAATCTATAGCAGATATTGTAAGAGAGATAGACGGAGACAAACTTTTTTCAGGTTGTGGTTTAGGTCTCAGAGAATGTTCGGAAGATCATCCTTGTCCTATCCATAATGATTTCAAACATATCCGTAAAGAGATAAGAGATATGCTGGAAAACTCCAAGATCAGAATGTTTGTCAAGAACTTAGACTTGAAACTGACTTTTTTAAAAAAATAAATCTTTATTAAAATCAATTTAAATCAAGTTTTAAGCAGTAATAAATAAAACACTAAAAGGTATTTATATCTTGTTAAATTGAATAAATTATTTTAAGCCAAAAAACGTAAACCAATCAAAATGAAAAAATCCATCTTCATCACTGCCGTTTTGTCTGCGTTCATCAGTATGAATTCATGCAAACAAAATCCATCCGCTGCCACAGATAAAACAGTGGATACCGAAAAAATAGCTACAGACGGTTCATCAGAAGAACAAAAACTGGTTGCTCCGCCTTATGTACCTGCTCCTGTAGGAGAGAGAGCTGCCAAAAAAGTCATCGTAAGACTGGAAACTATTGAGAAAGTCGGTGAATTGGCAGATGGAACGCAATACAACTTCTGGACATTCAACGGAACAGTTCCGGGTAGTTTTATCCGCGCAAGAGTAGGAGATGAGATAGAGTTTCACCTTAAAAACAATGAAAACAGCAATTTTCCTCATAACATAGACCTTCATGCCGTGAATGGTCCCGGAGGAGGAGCAGAAGCCACATTTGTAGCACCGGGAACAGAGAAAGTGTTCAATTTTAAAGCTTTGAATCCCGGACTGTATGTCTATCACTGTGCAACAGCACCTGTAGGAATGCATATCGCCAACGGAATGTACGGTTTGATCCTTATCGAGCCGGAAGGAGGTTTACCGAAAGTAGACAAGGAGTTTTACATCATGCAGGGAGATTTCTATACCAAAGGAAAATTCGGGGATAAAGGATTACAGGAATTTGATATGGACAAAGCCATCGCAGAACATCCTGAATATGTAGTGTTCAATGGACATACAGGTGCTTTATTAGGTAAAGGAGAGCTTCAGGCTAAAGTAGGAGAAACAGTTCGCTTTTATGTAGGAAACGGAGGACCAAACCTTACCTCTTCTTTCCATGTTATCGGTGAGATCTTCGACAAAGTATATATAGAAGGCGGAAGCAAGATCAATGAAGACGTACAGACTACTTTGATTCCACCGGGAGGAGCAGCGATTGTAGAATTTAAAGCAACTGTTCCGGGAGAATATGTAATTGTAGACCATGCTATTTTCAGAGCATTCAATAAAGGTGCTTTAGGAAAAATAAAAGTAACCGGTCCTGAAAATCCGACTGTTTATAAGAAAAATTAAAGTAAATTTATAGTTGAAAGGGTGTTATTACTTAGGTCTCATTGGGGATTATAAAAGGGGAAATCATGAAAGGTGTATTAGTAATATTTTTTATAATTGTTATCAGTCAGGTTTCCTGTTCCGGTCACCGTGATGTTTCTGATACGAAGCCCCACGTTCAACACCATCCGAACAAAGTCTCCAGCTCAAAAAAAATGGTAAAAATAGATGGGGGAACGTATAAAGCCTTTATTGGTAAAGATTCAGGGAGAATCGTAAAAGTTAAAACATTTTATCTTGACGAAAGTCCTGTTACCAATGGAGAATATCTCGAATTCCTGAAGAAAAATCCCCAATGGGCCAAAAGTAAGATCCTAAGACTATATGCAGATACAACCTATCTCAAAAACTGGAAGAGCGATTTTGAAATTCCTGAAAACTTAAGTCCGGAAACGCCTGTTACCAATGTTTCCTGGTATGCCGCAAAAGCGTATGCCGAAAGTGTAGGGAAAAGACTTCCGACAATAGATGAATGGGAATATGCAGCACTTGCAGATAGAGATTCAAAAGATGCTTCCCAAAAGCCGGAGTTTACAGAATTTATATTGAAATCGTATCAGAAAAAAGATAAAAGCAAACAGCCGGTAAAGCATTCACAACCCAATTATTATGGAGTTTATGATATGTACGGAATGGTGTGGGAATGGACCTATGATTTCAATTCGGTGATGATGAGCGGGGAATCCAGAAAAGACAATACCACCAACGAATCTCTATTCTGTGCAGGTGCAGCAGTTACATCAGCGGATCTCAGAAATTATGCGGCATTTGTCCGGTATGCACTCAGAGGAAGCTTGAAAGCCAATTACTGTCTCAACAACCTTGGATTCAGATGTGCGAAAGATTAATTAAAGTTTAAATAAAATGAAAAGTCTATTATATTTTTTGTTGGCACTGGTTTTATTCTCCTGCAGCAAAAAAAACGAACCTTTGAAACCTGATTCCATATACAATCTGGCTTCTGAATGGGAAAAACAGGACGGAAGTAAAATAACCTTCTCCGACTTCCAGGGAAAAGTAATTGTTACCACCATGATCTTTACCTCATGCAAAACGGCTTGCCCCAGACTGGCTGATGAAATGAGAAACATTTCTAAAATGGTAGGAAAAGTAGACAGTGATGACATCCAATATGTTTTGATCTCTATTGATCCTGAAACAGACACACCGGAAGTTATGAAAGCCTATATGGAAATCAATAAATTTAAGGATGATGAATGGACTTTCATCCGAAGTACAGAAGCAGAAACAAGGGAATTGGCTAATATCATGGCCGTGAAGTATAAAGAAATTTCGCCGATAGAATTTTCTCACTCCAATATCATCAGTGTTTATTCTAAAGAAGGAATACTCGCTTTCCAGAAAGAGGGTTTAGGAAATGATAATGAAGCCCTTGTAAAAGAAGTCAAAAAACAATTAGAATTATAATCCGAAAAGTATTTAACAATGAAAAAATTATTATTGGCAGCATTGCTGTTATCACTTAGCATCACAGCTTGTTCAGACAAAAAAGAAACAGTAGCAACAGATACAACAAACGCTACAGAATCCAATATAATGCTTGACGAACCAAAACCGGTAGACTCTTCAGCCATTGCATCCACAGCCGAAGCAACCGGCCCTGAAGCAGAGATTGCAGAAGGAAAATCATTGGTAGAAGGTACAGACTGTCTTGCCTGTCATAAAGTAGATTCAAAATTAGTAGGTCCCGCTTATCAGGAAGTTGCTGCTAAATACACAGAAGCAGATGTAGACCTGCTAGCACAGAAAATCATTGACGGAGGTAAAGGAGTTTGGGGAGATATTCCCATGACACCACATGCAGGAATGAGTAAAGAAAATGCACAGAAAATGGTAAAATATATTCTTTCTCTTAAGAAATAATGTTATCTTTACTACACACATTCAATTTTTGGAAAAAATTTTAAAATAATAAAAGATAAAAAAGTATTAAATTATGAATACAAAAACTGATTTTATAGGCGAAATAGTGGCGGAAGATTTTAGAACTGCTGCAATATTCAAGAAGTACGGAATCGATTTCTGCTGCAAAGGAGGCAGAACCATCGAAGAAGCCTGCGAAAACAGAAAGATCGATACAGAGCCCATCTACGAAGAAATAGAAAACCTTTCAAAAAGAGATGACAATTCTATTGATTTCAACAGTTGGCCATTAGACTTACTCGCAGATTATGTAGAGAAAACACATCACCGCTACGTGGAAGAGAAAACACCTGTTCTTCAGGCATTTTTAGACAAGCTTTGTAAGGTACATGGTGGAAGTCATCCCGAACTGTTTGAGATCAGAGATCTGTTTGTTGCTTCTGCACAGGATCTGGGAGCACACCTGAAGAAAGAAGAACTTATGCTTTTCCCATTTATTAAAAACATGGTTAAAGCACAGATTGACGGAAGTGCAATTCCACAGCCGCCATTCGGAACAGTGGAAAATCCGGTGAACATGATGAAGCACGAGCACACCATAGAAGGGGAAAGACTGAGAAAGATTGCAGAACTTACTGATGAATACACTCCTCCGGCTGATGCCTGCAACACATATAGAGTAACTTTCTCAATGCTTCAGGATTTTGAAAATGATCTTCACAAGCACATTCATCTGGAAAATAACATCCTTTTCCCGAAAGCAATTAAACTGGAAAAAGAATTTCAGTAAAGTACAACATTAAAAATTGAGTATATGACACCTAAAAAATTATGGATCTGGCTCACGGCGGTCATTCTGGGTTCCTTTGCGGTACTTATTTTCTATGGCGTGGAGATCTACAGAAAGATTCCGCCGGTTCCCGATAAAATTGTAACCACAGATGGTACCGTTATAGCAACCGGACAGGACATCAAAGACGGACAAAATGTTTGGCAATCCATCGGGGGACAGACAGTGGGAAGTATATGGGGACATGGAGCATACATCGCGCCTGACTGGAGTGCCGATTATCTTCACCGCGAATCTCTTCTCCTTCTGGAAGAGCTGGCAAAAAAAGATGGAAAGATTTATAAAGATTTATCCGACGATGAACAAGCGAAATACAAAGTTCTTCTAAAAAAAGAAATCCGCAAAAATACGCTGGACGAAGCCACAAACACCATTGTCATCAGTCCGGAACGTGCCAAAGTACAGGCAGAACTGGCTAAGTATTATGCAAAAATATTCATGGATGATCCGGAAATGACAAAACTGAGAGATCAGTACGCTATTCCGAAAAATACAGTGAAGACTCCCGAAAGAATGGCAAAAATGAATGCTTTCTTCTCATGGGCAGCCTGGGTTTGTATCACAGATCGTCCCGGTGATGAGGTTTCATATACCAATAATTGGCCTCATGACGAGATGATCGGTAATATTCCGCCGCCTTCATTACACTTATGGTCAGGTTTCAGTGTCTTGATGTTATTAGGTTGTGTAGGGT
>JAFAAJ010000023.1 GCA_023426625.1 Bacteroidota bacterium | reverse complement strand
AAGCCAATCTTTGCGAGCCTTGACTTGCTGTTGCTGTTTATTCATGGATAAAAGGTTTTAAACTTTATACCATAAATTTAAGTCATTTTGTAGCGGATCTATTGATACTTTACAATTAACATTTATTTAAATGTAAGAGAAACAACTAATTTGCCATTAACATCCAGAAAGGATAATGAAAACATTGTAACTTTTGTAAAGTCAAATAATGGCATAATTCCCTTTTCTGATTACTGTTTTCTACTGAAATAATTGAACTTTTATCTTGCGTTTCCATTTTTTTGCTAGTTTAGTTTAATAAAAAAAATATTGGCTATGTGATACTTACAATTAAGTTCAAACTTCTTCCACTTACTTTGTCGGTGTTTTCCAATCAAAAAAAAATTACAGCGTCAATGTCCAAAACAATTAAAATTCAAGTCATTATAACTCTAATTTTTAATTCATTAATTTTAATTGGAGCAGGGCACGGATTTGGACCTGTAATACTATTTGAAATATTAATGTTTTCTAAAGATTTCACAAAAGATTGTGTAAATCTAATTGGGACCTATGACGAAAGATTAATCCCTTTTTCATTTTTTAATCTAATCATTCAAATAATATTACTCATTTCAATATTCGCAAAATTTAAAGCAAAAAAACTGATAAATTTAAGTTGTATTTTGCTAATTATAAATCTACTTTATTTCACTTTTGACTTTACTGAATCAAGTCTCTCAAGATTTACAATCCTGAGTGGAATTCCTTTTTTAGTTTGTGGAATTATTCTTTTAATAAAATTAAATACCGAGAAAAAATAGTCTTACATCATTATGTACAAATGACAAAATTTGCCGCATTCCTTGGTAATTATTTTTATACCTTCAGTGAATTCATTCCGTTCCACAATTTTTCGTAGTTTAGTTTCATGAAAAAAAACACGAAACTTTCGGCAAAAACCAGCCTATTATTCATTTTATTTCTAGGTACATTCAACTATTCTTTCTCGCAAAAAATATTAGCTTCATGGAGCCAGCAAAATATTGAGAATTATACCAAAGAAATGTATGATAAGGCTCAGACTCTTACTCCGTCTGAGCTTTTAACAAAAAATATTAATGATGAATATTGGAGTGAAGTATTTTTAACCTTAAACACCTCATTGAATCATCATTCAAAAGATACTGAATATTTAAAATCACTGGCAAACCAGATAACAAATAAAAAAGAAACAAAATTAAAAGGCACAAGCCGTTTAATTATTTGGGACAGGATTATAACAGGTGACATCCTTTTTGAAGGAAAAGGTCTGGTAATTAATAATGACCTTTTCACTGTTGCCGGAAGAGCCAATCAGCTTTTGCAAAATTCAACGAATAAAAACTTCGGCTTAGTAACCATAAACTCCACATCAAGTGATCTTGAAGTTCTAAAAAATAAATGGTTAGATTTCCTATCAAATAAAAATGTTGAAGAGAATAAGACCATCGAATATAAAAATGCAAAAATTCCGGAAATAAGCAGTATAAATGCACTACATGCATTAATTATTTCACTACAGGAAAACGCCCAAAAAGATGATATCACAAAAAATTGTCTGAAAAAGATTTATAAATTAGACAGTATGCCCGATGATAAAAGCTCTCCTGCAAATTTTTGTAATCCAGACACCTACACTTACACGTATTTAAGCATGCTGATCGGTGAAAAACGTGATGAAACAAAAACGGCAAAATGGTGGTTAAGTTTTTGGAATGATAATCAAACTAAGTTAACCTGGAATTCAGAAAAAGGTATTTATGAAATTAAAAATAACTAAAAAACTGCTTACATCGTATAACAAACTTACCTAATGAAAAGAATCTCCCAAATTTTATTACTGCTTTTTTGTTTAAATTTATTCGGTCAAAATATAGAAAAGCTAACCAGACCTATAATCGAAGAAGGTAAAAGACTTTATAAATCAGAGATGTCATCTTGGCATGGAACTGATTTATTTTTAGCCAAATATAAAAACAGAGAGAATATTGGAGGTTATTTTTCGTATTCCCAAAACAATGAAAACATTAATGTCTTTTTTTCAAAAGCAGAAACCCCAAAAATTATTGGTACAATAAAATTTGATGATACTTTTGATTTAAATAAAGCAACTGTAGATCTGACTGAAAGAGATTTGACAAAAGGAGAAGATGAACTCTATTCTCTCAGAAAAAAAGCATTGACGATCATCCAGAATGACACCATATTTAAGACATATAATAATACCAAGTATAACCTTATTCCGTTAATTGATAAAAAAGAGAATAAGGTATATGTACTCACCGGACCTTCTGTAGGTGGTGTTGTAGTTTTTGGTAATGATTATCTACTTACCTTTGACAAAAAAAACAATCTAAAATCTGCTAAACCACTTCATAAAAACATTATTCCGATTGAATTCAGGAAAGATGATGATGTTGAAGTAACCATGCACTCTCATGTGCCCGAAACCGGAGACTTTATCACGGCAACAGATATTTGTACTTTAATGCTGTATGGAAAAGCTACAGGTTGGAAACAACACAACGTAGTCTCTAAAAATTATCTTAATATATGGAATATCAATACGGACAACTTATTTGTCATGACAATGGATGCCGTTAAAAAAATAAATGAAGACCAGAAAGAAAGAAACAAGAAAGAAAAACAAAGTACAGAATAAATGAAAGAGTAAAAAACATCTATAAATTGTCATGATCCAATTGGGATCTTTCTACTGAAAATAGAGATTCAGAATTACAATACAACCAAAAACAAAATAAATATGAACAACTCATTATCTCAATTAAGTAACGAACAATTGATTTCGAAGTACAAAAGTTTAAAAAATGAAAAAATAATCGATGCTCTGATCATTGGAGTAACCATAGGAATCTTTTCTTACGGTTTAACAAATTACGGATTTGGATTCTTTACTTTTTTTCCATTGATCATTTGCTATCTTATCATCAAAAACACCGCCAATAAAAAACTTCTGGAACAAGAGGTAGCTGCTGAAATACAGTCAAGAAACATTAGCTTATGAAAATTTTATCGTTTACAAGCCTGTTATTTATTTTATTTCCTTTTTTATCTTTTGCCCAAAATCTAAATGATGAAAAAGAACTGATAAACTCCATGTGTATTGAGTTTCAAAAAACCGAAAACCTGTCAGATTCCCTTCGTCTTCAAAATACATTTGTAAAATATGTACAACCTTATTTGAATAAATTTCACCCATCGAAAACCGACTCCATTGGAAACTCAGTTTACTTCCGTTTTCAAAGAGAATGTGAAGTTTTCAGAAGGTTTCTGGACAGAGTTGATCCGTTAGACAATTGGGAAGAATTGAAAGAAATGCCTAAAAGCACCTTAAGTAAAAATGAACACAACTCCTTTAAAAAAAACAAAGACTATTATTATTTTGAAGGAGACAGTCAAATAACTTATGTCTCAATTGATCATGGAATTTGGAAAGATATTTTTCCTGATCAAACATATTCACTTAATAAATTCATATGGATTAGTAATGATAATGAATTTGAACTTGAATTTATAGAAAGTAATAATGTAAATAGAAAAGG
>JAFAAJ010000064.1 GCA_023426625.1 Bacteroidota bacterium | reverse complement strand
ACTACACCTAAGAAACCTAACTCTGCACTTAGAAAAGTTGCAAGGGTAAGACTTTCTAATGGTAATGAAGTTAACGCCTACATCCCGGGCGAAGGACATAATCTTCAAGAGCACTCGATAGTATTGGTAAGAGGCGGAAGGGTGAAAGACCTACCGGGAGTACGTTACCACATCGTAAGAGGTGCATTAGACACTGCAGGTGTAAATGGAAGAACACAGAGAAGATCGAAGTATGGAGCTAAGAGACCAAAACCAGGTCAGGCAGCTGCTGCACCAGCAAAAGGAAAGAAAAAGTAATCATTAAATAAGGAATAAAACAATGAGAAAGACAAAAGCTAAAAAAAGACCGTTGTTACCAGATCCGAAGTTTAATGATCAATTGGTAACTAGATTCGTAAACAACCTAATGCTTGACGGTAAGAAGTCAATCGCATTCAAAATTTTCTATGATGCATTGGATATCGTAGAAACTAAAAAAGGTGATACGGAAAAAACTGCACTTGAAATCTGGAAAGATGCACTTACTAACGTAATGCCTCACGTAGAGGTACGTTCTAGAAGAGTAGGTGGAGCTAACTTCCAAATCCCGATGCCAATCAGAGCAGATAGAAAAATTTCTATGGCTATGAAATGGTTAATCAAATATTCTAAAGCTAGAAATGATAAGTCTATGGCTTTGAAATTAGCTAACGAAGTTGTAGCTGCTTCAAGAGAAGAAGGTGCTGCTTTCAAAAAGAAAACTGATACTCACAAAATGGCGGAAGCTAACAAAGCTTTCTCACACTTCAAATTCTAATCTGAAATGGGAAGAGATCTTAAATATACAAGAAATATTGGTATTGCTGCTCACATCGATGCAGGTAAGACTACCACTACAGAAAGAATTTTATTCTATACAGGTAAAACCCACAAGATCGGGGAGGTGCACGAAGGTGCTGCAACAATGGACTGGATGGAGCAGGAAGCAGAAAGAGGTATTACAATTACTTCCGCTGCAACTACTTGTTCTTGGAACTTTCCTACTGATCAGGGAAAAACTTTACCTGAAACAAAAGCTTACCACTTCAACATTATCGATACACCGGGACACGTTGACTTCACTGTAGAGGTTAACAGATCTTTGAGAGTATTGGACGGATTGGTATTCTTATTCTCTGCAGTAGATGGAGTAGAGCCTCAGTCTGAAACAAACTGGAGACTTGCTGACAACTACAAAGTTGCGAGAATGGGATTCGTAAACAAAATGGACAGACAAGGTGCTGACTTCTTAAACGTGGTAAACCAGGTTAAAGAAATGTTAGGATCTAATGCCGTTCCAATCGTTTTACCAATCGGTGCTGAAGAAGACTTCAAAGGAGTTGTAGACCTTATCAAAAACAGAGCTATTATCTGGCATGATGATACACAGGGAGCAACTTTCGACGTAGTTCCAATTCCTGATGATATGAAGGATGAGGTATTACAATACAGAGAAAAATTAGTAGAAGCTATCGCAGAATATGACGAAACTTTGATGGAGAAATTCTTCGAAGATCCGGATTCGATTTCTGAAGATGAAATCAACGCTGCATTAAGAGCTGCTACAATTGATCTTTCTATTATTCCGATGACTTGTGGTTCTTCATTCAAGAACAAAGGAGTTCAGTTTATGCTGGATGCTGTTTGTAAATATCTTCCTTCTCCATTGGATAAGGATAATATCAAAGGAACAGATCCTAATACTGATGCTGAAATCGAAAGAAAACCAGACGTAAAAGAGCCTTTCTCTGCATTAGCATTTAAGATTGCTACTGACCCATTCGTAGGTAGATTAGCATTCTTCAGAGCTTATTCAGGAAGATTGGATGCTGGTTCTTATGTTCTTAACACAAGATCAGGAAACAAAGAAAGAATTTCCAGAATCTATCAGATGCACGCTAACAAACAAAATCCTGTAGAATTTATCGAAGCAGGAGATATCGGTGCAGCTGTTGGATTTAAAGATATCAAAACAGGAGATACATTATCTGATGAAAAGAACCCTATCGTTCTTGAATCTATGATCTTCCCAGATCCGGTAATCGGTATCGCTGTTGAGCCTAAAACGAAAGCTGACCAGGATAAAATGGGTAACGCTTTGGCTAAACTAGCTGAAGAGGATCCAACATTCCAGGTTAAGACTGACGAGGCTTCAGGACAAACGATCATCTCTGGTATGGGTGAGCTTCACTTGGATATCATCGTAGACCGTATGAGAAGAGAGTTTAAAGTTGAAGTTAACCAAGGGCAACCTCAGGTAGAATACAAAGAAGCTCTTACACAAACTGCTAACCACAGAGAAGTTTACAAAAAGCAATCTGGAGGTAGAGGTAAGTTCGCGGACATCGTATTCGAAATCGGTCCTGCTGACGAAGGTAAAACGGGTCTTGAATTCATCAACGAAATTAAAGGTGGTAACATTCCTAAAGAATTTATCCCTTCAGTAGAAAAAGGATTCAAAGAAGCTATGAAGAATGGTCCATTAGCCGGATTCGAAGTTGAATCGATGAAAGTTACATTGAAAGATGGATCTTATCACCAGGTTGACTCTGACCAATTATCTTTCGAACTTGCTGCTAAGTTAGGTTTCAAGGAATCTGGTAGAGCTGCTAAAGCAGTTATCATGGAACCAATCATGAAACTTGAAGTAGTAACTCCTGAAGAATATATGGGTGATATCGTAGGTGACCTTAACAGAAGAAGAGGTACTGTAAACGGTATGGATGATAGAAACAACGCTAAAGTTATCAAAGCTTTCGTTCCACTATCTGAAATGTTCGGTTATGTAACTTCATTAAGAACTTTATCTTCTGGTAGAGCAACTTCTTCTATGGAATTCGAGAAATACGAAGCTGCTCCGCAGAACATTGCTGAAGAAGTAATCGCTAAAGCAAAAGGTTAATTTAAATTAGATTAAAATGTCACAAAGAATCAGAATAAAACTTAAGTCTTACGATTACAATTTGGTAGATAAGTCTGCTGAGAAAATCGTAAAAACGGTAAAGGCTACTGGTGCTGTTGTAAACGGACCAATTCCATTGCCAACCAATAAGAGAATCTTCACTGTGTTGAGATCTCCACACGTAAACAAGAAAGCTAGAGAACAATTCCAACTTTCTGCTCACAAGAGATTGATGGATATCTACTCTTCTTCTTCTAAAACTGTGGATGCTCTAATGAAATTAGAGTTACCAAGCGGTGTAGACGTAGAAATTAAAGTGTGATAACTTGCATACTTTGCAATGATTATATGATCCGTTCCTTTTTAGGGACGGATTTTTTTATTTGTAGAAAGCAAAATTTTTAGTTTTTATACTATTATGCATTGCAAGGTTCTATTTAA
This sequence comes from Bacteroidota bacterium, assembly GCA_023426625.1. Lineage (GTDB taxonomy): Bacteria > Bacteroidota > Bacteroidia > Flavobacteriales > Weeksellaceae > Chryseobacterium. The sequence continues at coordinate 6,155 of JAFAAJ010000064.1, read as the reverse complement.
TATGTATATTTGTATAAACTTTTTACTTATGAGAAAAATTCTATTAATACTGTTGCTATTCAGCTTATCATTAGCAGGACAAACACACCGTTTCATTTATGAATACCATTACAAAATGGATTCCACATCTTCTGAACCCAGAAAAGTAAATATGGTACTGGATGTGAATCCGGATAATGTGAAGTTCTACAATTATGAATTTGTAAAGACAGACTCAATCAACAAAACAAGAGGACAGCATAATAATTTGTGGGACGATACTCCGGCTATTGTGCGAAAGAAAGGATCCAATATAAATTCCAATTACATGATTGTACAGAATCTCCTGGTCATAGATACGGAAGACAAAATGCAATGGAAACTTTCCGAAGAAACTAAAAAATCAGGAGAATATATTTTGCAAAAAGCAACGACCAGATTTGGAGGGAGAAATTGGACCGCATGGTTCTCAAAGGACATTACCTTAAGCGAAGGACCTTATAAATTCAAAGGATTGCCGGGATTGATTTTTGAGATCGAAGATGATAAAAACAACTTCAAATTCTCATTAGTTAAAAGCTATAAGTTGGCTAAAACTTATGAAACAAGAGATATCCTGGAGAGTTTTGCCGGACACAAAGCAGTGAAGATTTCCGAAGCAAAGCTTAAGAAAATGATGATCGATAATTATAATGATCCGCTTCATGATTTTAAAGAGCATTATAAAAACAATACAGATCCTACCGCTCGTTTTATGGTAATGGGTATTGAGGTAAAAAGTCCCGATCAGCTTAAGGAATTGTCTGACATGATGCAAAAAAATATAAAGAAGAACAATAATCCTATAGAAATTGATAAAGCCATAAAGTATTAAACTTGTGGCTTTATACTTTTAAGCTTAAACCCATTTCGGCGGAGTTTTTGATGATTATTACATAAAATTGATTAAAAATGACAAAGTCGAAGGATAATATTTTTGAAAGGTTTTCCAATTGGGCTACAAAATTTACAGGAAGTCCGGCTGCATTTATCGGAGCCACAGCTATTGTGATCATTTGGGCAATTTCGGGACCGGTTTTCAATTATTCTGAAACGTGGCAACTGGTCATTAATACAGGAACTACCATTATTACTTTTCTTATGGTTTTCCTCATCCAGAAAGCACAGAATAAAGACTCAAAAGCCATTCAGATCAAGCTGAACGAACTGATCGCATCCCATGAAAAATCCAGCAACCGAATCGTGGATATTGAAGACCTTAATGAAGACGAACTGGATCAGCTACATGCCTATTATGAAAAACTGTCGGATCTTGCCGAAGAAGATGGAGATATTCATTCTTCCCACTCCATAGATGCAGCAGAGAAAAATCAGGATCGGAAACACGATCTGTTTATGAAAAAGCATAATGAATGGCTTGAGAAACAAAGAAAGAAAAAGTCTTAAAGATTACAAAAAACCGCAACATCGCTTTTCATATAAATGAAAAATTCAAAACTAATAACAATTTTTTTCTACATCAGTTTGATAGTATTGATGTGGATTATTACTCAACTTCTTTTGTATAAGGTAGACGTACCAACATCTATTGAGACAGTTTTATCTTTTCTTATGAATTTCAACCTGATTTGGTTTGTTCTTCTGCCATTGTTTTTAATTCTTTCTCTTGTACTTTTAATAAAGAAGAATAAGTTGGGTGTCTGGTTAGTTTTGATTAATTCAGTTAGCGTATTACTATTCTTTAATGGGGATTGGATTATTAAATTATATAATTATTATTAATGATATACATGTTGAACCCTTATCGTATGATGAGAGTTCAATTATTCTTGCTGTTTTTTTATTGTTGATTTAAATAAAAATTAGAAAACATTAATTCAGTTTTAAGATTTACGATGATTTTGCATTTTAGATTAAATCCTTTAACCGTGATTTAACATAATAAAATAATTCTCTTTTTATTGATTAAAATTTGCTGTGTTTTAATTTTATTTTTTAGTTTTGAAATGTAAAAAATACATTATGAAAAAAATATTATTAGCAGCAGCTCTGGGAGTTGCTGGAATCATGAGTGCCAAAGAGATTAAAATCGAAACCAGAGAAGCAAAAAAGAAGTTGAAAAAGCTGTCTTAACGGAGATGAGTCAAGACCAAAGAATCAAATTCAAAAGCAAAGCTTTTGTTGAATGATATTACTTGGATTGGTGTTTCGACATGGTGTGGAAAAGTTTTTTATCTGAACGCAAATGACTATTCAAGTTATGAGCAATTAGAAGAACATGCTGCATATTTCACTAATCAGCAATGTGCAGGTGCATCTACTTTTACTCCCCAATTTACTTAAAATTTAAACAATTTAATGAAGAGATAGTAGTAGCTTGCCATCTCTTCTTATTTATTTGAATATGAGACTATATTTATATATATTCCTGTTTTTAAGCATAATTATTAATGGGCAGACAATTATTACTCCTAATTTTTCTATAAAAAATTCTCCTTTTGAAGTTAAAAATTATGGAGTAAGCAGCTACAATATATACTATAAAGTTAATTTTATGGAAAATGCTCTCTCCGAGAATAGTAAAAGAGAAGTACTCTGTATTCTCGAACAGGGAGAAGGTCTATCTAAGTTTTTTGATTATAATCAGTTAAGAAAAGACTCTTTATTGAATAAATATAAAGACCTGCCTACAATTGGGGCTAAAGAAGCAAATGAGATCTTAAAAATACCTGTCTTATGGAAAAAGGTTGTCTTTAAAAATCAAGGCTCTATAACAGTACAAGATAGATATAAGGATACTTATCAGTACGAAGAAGCTCAGCCGAAACTTAATTGGAAGTTAGAAAATGAAGAAAAAAATATAATAGGATACAAATGTAAAAAAGCAACTGGACAGTACAGAGGAAGAAATTATATTGCATGGTATGCTGAAGAAATCCCAATTAATAATGGACCATACATTTTCGAAGGACTTCCCGGACTGATTTTAGAAGCAGAAGACCTAGATCAGAAATTTAAGTTTGTTGCTGTGGGTATAAATAAAAAATCAAAGCCTATCTACTTAAGAAATGAGAAAAGTATCATTAAAACTTCAAGAGAAAAATTTCGGAATGTTCAAAAGACTTTTTATGAAAATCCAGGAGCAATCTTCTCTGGAAAGGCTTATAACGAGGATGGTTCACCCATTATTATAAAGCAGCAAAATATACAGTATGAGCCTATGGAAATTGATTAAGTTATTAAAAAAAGTCGATAATAATAAAACCTTTTATAAGGCTTTATTATTATCGTTTCATAAAATATCCAAAATAAGAGCAGCTTCCCATTAAGCTTTTTGCGGTTTCGGTATCTGCATACTGATTTTCCAATACAGCAAAATAAGTTCTGAATTTTTGGTTTTTGATCTGATCCATCTGTTTTTGATGCGCATCGGTTTTTTCAGACCATTTCGGATCGGAATAATCAATGTTGATCTGGTTTTTTGCTTCATATTGATAATATTTTCCCTGTTCGGCACTTGCCATTTGGAAAAGTATTCTGGCTTTTTGTTCCTTTTGAATTGAAAGATCTAATGCTTTTTTGTAATACCCGATAGCCAGATCAAAATTATCAGGTTCAATATAAGAAGTGTCCAGGAAATTTTTGTAATAATATTGATAAGGATTTTTCCTGTTTGTATTCCAGAAGCTATATTTTCCTCCGTTACTGTTATCAATATCCATCACAAAAATTTGTCTGTAATATCCTAAAATGGAAGTGTTATAAAGTAAATTTCCAATCAACTGATTCGCCTTCGCTGATTTTTCGTCTTTTCCCTGACCGATCTTTTTCAGTTGGATTAAAACATCTGCCAATTCCAGCTTATTCATATTATTTTTGATAAACGGAAACAGAGAATGATCTTCAGCTTTCATGCTGATCTGGTCCGGACTTTCAAAGCTTTCCCAGACATTGTGCCCAAAAACAAGAGATGTAATGTTTCTGAAACCATCATATTCATCTGAACGATATTGGTGGAGACTTGCTTTTTGAGTATTGTTGTTCCACTCATAATTCATTCTTGGAATGCCTGCAAAACCTTGAACTTTTTGATAATAAGATTTAGCCTTTCCAAAATCGCCGGTTCTCATGGCACGGTCTCCATAGATCAGACTGAAAAACGCATCAATATTACCTACTTCATCCATATTTTTGGCAATGATCTTTTGCTCAAATTCTGTTTTGTTAGACTTCCTGTAAAATTCCTCCACGCTTTTCACCAGACTTGAATTAGGATTGTACTGGAGGTCAGAAAGTTTATTGCTCATCAGGAAAGATTTTCCGTCTTCACCCTGAAGAAAGTAGCGGTTTGCAAGAACATCTTTTAAGAATGAAGCGGTAGAAGGAACAGTTCCCCAATAATCCGTTCTGTAGATTTCCATACTGTCAGTTTTTATCTCTTTTTCAATAAAGTATTCCGCATAGTTCTTCATTAAATGATCCTCATACTCAGCCGTGATCTTCGGTTGTGAAACAATATCATTCAGGATTTTCATTCTTTTTATCTCTTCCTGATATTCCGGATTGTTGGTTTTGATCTCTTCTAAAATCTCAGTGCTTGCTTTGTACTCCTTATTCAGGAATTTCATATAAGCGTCTGCAATTTGCCAGAATTCATCGTTTGATTTTTCTTTGGTCTTCTCGGTAAACTTACTCAGATCGTTCAGGAAATCTTTGGGTTTCTCTTCCGACCAGTAATAATTGTTGTTTTTTGAGTAAAACGGAATTCTGTTTGGGTTCTCCAATAGGTCATCATCAATTTGATCTGTTTTGTTACCTTCTTTTTTTGATTTTGAACCTCCGAAAAGATTTTTAAAGAATCTTACGATCTTTTCCCAAAACGAAAGTTTCTTTTCTTTTACTTCTTTATTTGGAGCTGATGAATTGGTAGTGTTTTTTTGTTCAGCTGAATCATTACTGCTTGAATCATAATAATAGGTAGGAAGATAACTTCTTTCCAGTTCATTGATGCTTCTCGCTGCCATTACTTTCAAGATCTCCGAATCAGGATTGGTGCTGTACATTTTTTCCATCAAAGGGATCGGATTTGTGAAGTCTTCGTAACCCAAAAGAAAATAGGCCATGTTTTTTTCCTCATCATTGGCAGCTCTTTTCAGAATATTGTTGAACGATGCCGTGTCAGAAAGTTTCATGGAAACAAATGCAGATTCCTTTCTGCTTTTACTGTTCATGAAAACCCTGAAGAAATTCCAGTTGGCCTCACTGTTCATCTGTAAACCTCTTTGTGCACCTGCTAATTGATCAAGCGCCATAAAATAGGGCACACCTCTCAATTTTACAGGTTCTACAAATCTTTTGAATGCCTGTAAAGCACTGTCATAATTTCTGGTGTAGTGATGAAAACGAACCAGCTGATAACCGTAACGCTGTTTGATCTCAGGATTTTTGGCAGCATTATATAATGAAGTTAAAGCAGAAACCGTTTTGTTATACTCGAGATGGGTTGCATTTTTTTGATTTTCAGTAGGAGTATAGAAAAATGAATCAGGATTCTCCACATAGTTGATCCTCATATAAGGTTCCAGATATTTGGCTTCGATCAGATAATCTATTGCTTCATAATATTTCTGATAGAAACCACTTCCTAATTTTTTTAATAACGGATGAACAGGAGTCCCTTTTTTCAATGCATTGAGGTCATTCATGCTCATTTTGTTCACAAGGAGATCTGTTTCTGACAAGCTTAGCTGATTATTAAAAAACTTTTTCCATGAATCAATATTTTCATCAGGAATTTGTGAAGGCTTGAAATCAGTATAAAATCTTGTGGAATAGCTGTGAAGAAAGGGTAGATAAGATTTGTCCTTGATGATGGTTTGGGTGAACAGGTTGAAGTAATCATAATCCGGATCTGCCCATGCGCAAGCTTCAGATTTTGTATAAAAAAGAGATAGTATAGTTAACGAAAGAATGTGTTTTTTCATGTTGTTTGTTTTTGTCTCGTGTTGCCTTTAATCCTGAATTAAAACTTTCCCAAGTTCCGTTTCAATACAAATTTACTGTCTAATTGGTAATAGATGATATTAAAGTTATGGATTTTTTTCTCGAGAAAATCAACAACCGTTTCTAGCTGTTCATCTGTGATCTCTTCAACCTTAATGCTGAAACCTTTATTC
>JAFAAJ010000048.1 GCA_023426625.1 Bacteroidota bacterium | reverse complement strand
GCTCTAACCAACTGAGCTACAATCACCGTTTTGTGGTTGCAAATATAGGAAAGAATTTTGAATTACAAAACAATTCCATCAAAATTTTTCAGTGCAATAAGCTTTTCTGTCGTAAATCCCTCAGCATAAGCCACTCCCGATAAACGTCCTAAATCCTGAGCTCTATAGGTTAAGCTTTCCAAAAAGTCTTTTGTAGCGATCGGAGTCACCGGTTCATTAGAATTCGGATCATAAAACTGGGTTTTGAACGCCATACATGCTTCAATTTTTTGATCCATATATTCAGAAATATCAATAACGAATTCCGGTTGGATATGCTTCCATTGAATATAATGAAATATATGTTTAGGCCTCCACACTTTCTGATTCTCTCCTCCTTCAACCGTTTCTATCTTTCTTAATCCTGCTAAAAAGCACGCATCCGACACTAATTTCGCTCCTTTAGCATGATCGGGATGTCGGTCATCAATTGCATTCGCCAATACGATTTCCGGACGGTATTTGCGGATCATTTTTACGATCTTTATCTGATACTCTTCGGAATTTACCAAAAAGCCATCCTTCATACCCAGATTCTCCCTCGCAGAAACACCTAAAATTTTTGCTGCATCGGCTGCTTCTTGTTTTCTTGTTTCTTCTGTTCCTCTTGTTCCAAGCTCTCCTTTAGTTAAATCTACAATAACACATGTCTTTCCCTCGGAAATCAATTTGGCAATTGTTCCACCACATCCCAACTCTACATCATCAGGATGCGCTCCAAACGCAAGTATATCTGTTTTCATACTTTCAAAGATAAGATTTAAAATAAAAACTTCCCAAACATTAAGAATGGGAAGTTAATATGTATATTTTATGTAAATTATTGATTAATTTGGGCATTAAGCTTTACAGCATCTTCATAAGTAGGATCAAGCTGTAAAGATTTTGCTACATAATCCTTAGCTTTTGCCATATCAGAATCTTTAGACATATATGCTACCGCAAAATATGCATATGCAAGTGTTTGCTTATTAGCTTCCATATCTGCCGGTTTTACTGTACTGATAAATTTCTCATAAGCCAGCTTTGCTGCTTCATTATTTCCTGCCTGCTGATAAGAATATCCCTGGCTATAATAAGCCGGAGCCCAATCCGGTAAAAGCGCAATCATTTTCTGCCATGTAAGCACCGCTCCGTTCCAGTTTTTAGCATCCTGGTAAGCTGTAGCTAATTTAAATAAAGAATCTGTATCTTGTGGGTTTTCAACAATTTTCTTTTTCAATGCTTCGATTTCCGGAGTTGTTGGTCCTGCGTCTACAGAAGCTTGTGAAGTTACTCCACCACCTGCAATATTTGCCAACTCCAGATCCCATTTCATAGTTTCGTCTTTTGCAGCTTTAGCAATGGCGATCTTTTGTTGAGCTTCAGTTGTTAACGCAGTTTTCTTAGCCGGATCTGTTTCATCTTTTGCTAATCCCGCAGCTATTAAACCTTGCAAACCTTGATCTGCAGGCTGTACTCTTGATTTTTCCACCTGAGAAACAAAAGTATCCATGTTTTGTTTAGCTTCAGCATATTTTCCTTCAGCATATAATTGATAAGCTCTTAGCTTAAACTTAATCGGATCATCAATTTTGTCGAAAATCTTATCTAATACAGCTTTAGAATTTACATAATCTTCATTAGTGAAGTATAATTTTGAAATTTCTAATTGTGTATATGGATCTTCGTCAGCATATTTTGTATAATTGATCAAATCCTGAGTTGCCTTTGCATTTTGCTGATATTTAATATCATAAGCAGCCAAAGCTTTATAAGCCGGAGCATATGTTTGATCTACCGATATTGCCTTATCTATATTCTGTTTTGCCTGTTGCCATTGCTGAGCTGCCATCCAAAGCGTACCCATTCTTGTGTACACAGAAGCTTTATTCTTAGCTAATGGTAATGCTTTATCATAAGCTGACATTGCTTCTCCAGGAAGTCTCTTCAGTCTGTATGCATCTCCCAACGTATAATAATAATGTGCAGGGACTTCTTTTCTCTGAGCTCTTTCAATAGCTTTGTTCAGGAACTGTATTGCCAAATCAGGAGAGTTATTTTTCTCGAATAATGTTAATGCTTCAGCTGCTCTGAAAAGAACTTCGGCATCTTTTTCTCTGGAATCTGCTACTACTTTCTGAATTTCAGCAATTGCATTTTTATCTCCTTTACCTAATTTTACAGCAGCCAAACCTATTTTATTAAGGTAACTCTTACTGTCTGCAGCTAATCCTTTATTAAAGTTTTCTGCCGCTTTAGCAAAATCAGGTTCTCCCTGTTTTAAAAATGTATTTCCTAAATAAAAATAATTTTCCGCACTTGGTTCTTTCGCAATCATCTGTGTGAAATTATTTTTAGCTTGTGCATATTTATCGCTATCAATACTATTAATTCCATCTTGTAATGTTTGTGCAAAAGCAAAATTGGTAAAAAATACCACAGCTGCACCAACAGCAATCTTCTTTACATTCATAATCATTATATCTATCATTTTATATTTCTCAAATTGAATAAATTACACACAATTTTTAGACCAAAATAATTAATTTGTTTTGGTTAAGCGGGTAATTTAATATTTTTTAACGCATTTGTACTTCTCTTTTGTATAAATTATAAGGTTGAAGTCCTTCTTTTTCAACGATCATTTGACCTAACTGTGTACAGGAATAACGTATAAATCCATTAGCAATACTGAAATTGCCCTCACTGGTCAAAAAATAAAGAACCCTTGTAAAAGGATATTTCATTTCACGCAGTCCATCAGAATCGGGAAAATATTCCTTTCCGTTGCTTTCAACTGGAAGGATCTTTACCATTTCTCTTAATTTTTCAGCATTTTTATCATAAGGTCTGCTGAATGTATTCAACCCGATAACTCCTATTTTATTAGGATATTTATCCAATTGTTCTATAATATTCTGATTTCCGGGAATAATTGAGAATTTTAAATCTCTGGGCTGTTTTTTAAGCTTCTCAGCAACGAAATTCAAATTACTAGAGTTGGTTCCGTCAAAGATAAAGTTTTTATCTTCGGAACTTAATCCACTTTGAATTTCCGCCATAGTAATTTTTGTTCTTGGAGAGTTTTTAGGAACAACAAAAACAACAGCATCTGCAGCAAACTTTGCCGGCAAATATTTAAGATCAACTTTATCCTCGTAAGCCTTGATCTCCTGTTTTGATAATGTTCTGGACATGACAATAATCTTAGCCTTACCATTTAAAAGGTCTAGAAAACCAAGGTCTTCTTTTTTGGTTTCAACCTTGAAATGGGTTTCAGGATAATTAATCATATACCCTTCTGTTAAAGCTTCTGTAACGCTTTTAAAAGACTCGTCTGTAAAAACTGTAAGATTCCCTTTACTGTAAGTGGGTACATTTTCGTCTTTCTTTTTGCACCCTAAAATAATTAGTATAAAAGACAGCAGTAATAATTTACTCTTCATTTCCTGTGTTTTTTAATCTGGATATTGCTCTAATAATTCTGAAAATTCCATAAACCATTAACACTCCCCCGAGTGGATATGCCACTGTAGGCTCCAGAACAACAAAAAAGAATTTATATGTAATAACTACTATTCCTAAAATTATATAAAATAATCCGGTAACTAATGATAACCAATTGAACATCATATAACAAAAATACCAAAAAAAATAAAAAGAGAAGCATAAGCCTCTCTTTTTTAATAATATTTAAGATAATATTAATTTATCCTTCAAAATTCATTGTTAAAGGTAATCTAAATCTATAACGTACAGACTGACCGTTAATTTTAGCCGGCGTCCATTTGTTTTTAATAGATTTAATCGTTCTGATTGCCTCTGCGTTAAAATCAGGGTTAGAACCTTTAGCCTTTACATCTGTAATACTTCCGTCCCTTTCAACAACGAAAGTTACTTCTGCTTTCACAGTACCTTCATCACCGTTCATTGCAGAGCCATCAAAATTACTAGAAACTTTATTTCTAAATGCATTGATACCTCCTGGGAATTCCGCAACCTGTTCCACTTCATTATAAACTTGAGTCTCACTCACTTGCGGTTTAACTTCAGCTGTTGAAGTTTTTGTACCTGTAGAAGGTGGTGGTGGTGGCGGTGTATAAGCCGGAGCTTTTACCCCTTCCTGATTTTCCAAACCTGTTGTTGTTTCCAACTGCTTTGAAATTGGCGGTGGTGGAGTTTCCACTTTTGGAGCAACCTTCGGTTCCGGGACAACATTCTGGATTACCTCAATTTTCTCTTCCTCTTTTGGTGGAGGTGGTGGTGGAGGTGGCGCATCTTCCGGTTCTTCTATAATCTTATCCTCCTGCAATACATCAACTAAGTTAGCTTCAACTTTAGTTTCTTCTTTAGCATTCATCTGCTGAATTTTCATCACGATAAATGGTGTAGCAACCGCAAGAACAAAGAATGCCGTACCGATAAGAAATGATCTTGTAAGCAATTTTGGATAGCTGCTTCTCAAGTCATAGGCTCCATACTCCTTATTTCTATGTTCAAATACAATTTCATCTAATGTTAGATTATCATTGTATATATTTTCATTTGCCATATCTTTCTAATTTATGGTTATATTACTTTGCCGGAGCTGGTCCAACTTTCTTTTCATAAATAGCTTTTTCCCAAGGCTTCACATCGGTTACCCCGTACTGCTCACTTTTGGTAATTGCCATTTCATCAAGAATATCAACAAAGTTTTTATATACAGCATCGTCAGTAGGCTTGATAATCACAGTAAACTTGGTTTTATCTGCCGCTCTGTTTTTTGCTTGCTCAATTACATTTCTAATTCCTTCTCTGTCATAAGAAGTTTCATTTAGGTTCTGGTCAGTTAATGTCGTATTATCCTGTTGGTGCCAGAAAATTCTATTATCTCTTCCTAATAATAAAGAGATGGAGTTAGAAAGTTTAATTTCAGTATCTGGTGGTTTCTGGTTTTCCTTTGGTTTTGCCGGAAGCCCCAGATCCATTACGTTTGGTTTACTAAATGTAGTGGTGAACATAAAGAAGGTAATCAAAAGAAACCCTAAGTCCACCATCGGAGTCATATCTACGCGGGTATTCTGCTTTTTGGAACGGACCTTGCCGCCTTTCCCGCTATCCTCTTTTACTTGTACTTCTGCCATTTCTAATAATTATTGTTTACCTTCTTGTGATGTAATCAACCAAAATTTAAGAAAATTAATATCTCTTAAACCTTCAAATAAACTTTTAACTTTTGGATATTCTGTATTAACGTCGCCTTTAATAGCCAATTTATACTCAGGGTTTATTATTAAACTCTTTTCAATCCAATCAACCAATTGTTTATTTGTACTGTCCATAGGAACACCTGCTCCTTTATATGATTTCTGCTCATCTTCAGGTAGATCCAAAAAGCTTTTTAATTGTGTAATTGGAACACCAACTGCCTGAACTTTTGTAAATGCCACTTTTTGTTCGTCAGTAAACTTTATACCGTATTGGTTCCCCATATTTTCCAGTAACTGCATTCTTTCAGTTCCGTTTTCTACAGGTTGGAAATAAAATTTACCTCCGGGAGTTACATTTACAGTCATTAAACTTGCGACAGGAAGCAATTTTACTGATATTGAAG
>JAFAAJ010000034.1 GCA_023426625.1 Bacteroidota bacterium | reverse complement strand
GATGTAAGAACATTCGGAAGAATAAAAATAGGTAAACAATGCCTGATCGGCGCCGATACTATCATAATGTTGGGAGTAGAAATAGGTGACAACTGTGTTTTGGGTGCCGGTTCAATATTGACGACGTCCATGCCAAGCGGAACCGTTTATGCAGGAGTTCCGGCAAAATACATTTGTACCATTGAAGAATATGGAGACAAATTACTAGCCAATAACGTAATGTATCCGCGCGAGCTGGAACAGAACAGACCTAAACTGGAAGCCTATATTAAAGAAAACCTCCCTCACAAATACAAACCCATAAAAAAATAGATGACTGAAAAAAAGAAAATCCTTATCCGAATTGGTTCACTGCGTCATGGTGGTGCCGAAAAAGTATTGATTACTTTTTTGAAAAATCTTCCCCGTGACCAATACGATATAGACCTGCTTCTTAATCTCTATTCAGGTAAATATCTTCCAGAAGTTCCGGATTGGATCAATGTTTTTTACCTTCATAAAGGTGAAATGATCACCACCAATCGTCCACAGGACATTCTTCCTAAAGCAGCAAGAGTAATTTATCAGGCTACCTTAAAGAAATTCCCGAAAATGCTTTATCAGGGAAAATTAAACAATAAAATCTACGATATTGAATTTGCAGCCATTCATGGCATGAGGGATGAAATTTTAGGCTCACCGATCAAAAGTTCAAAAAAAATCGTCTGGATACATAACGATCTTTCCCAGGTAAAAGGTTATACGGACGCGGAGATCAGAAAATTTTTCGGGTTCGACAAAATCATGGTGATCTCCGAAAAAATCGAACAGATGTTCTGTAATTTAGCTGAAAACGATTCTGAAAGACAAAAAATCATCAGAATTTACAACCCTTTAGATACAGAGGAATTTTTAACTAAAGCGGAAAAACCTGTAAGGAACTATGAATTTGACAAGTCCGTTCCCACATTTGTATCCGTAGGAACCGTATTTCCTCAAAAAGGCTTTGACCGTCTTTTGAAAGTTCATAAGAGACTGCTTGATGAAGGTTTCATGCATAAAGTTCTTATCATTGGTGACGGATATGACTTTGAAAACATCAAAAAACTAAAAACCGAACTGGGTGTCGATGAAACGGTCACCATGTTGGGCTTCACAGATAATCCTTATCCTTATTTCAAAAATGCGGATTTTTACATCCTAAGTTCAAGATATGAAGGATTTCCTACCGTTTTATTTGAAGCCATCACTCTTGGAAAGAAAATAATTTCCACAGAAGTTTCCGGATCGAGAGAAATGCTTAATGACGGGGAGCTTGGTCTTATCGTGGAAAATTCAGAAGAAGGAATTTATAAGGGGATGAAACAGGCTTTATCCCATCCTGAGTCTTTCGCTGCGTATGAAGAAAGGCTGAAAGAATATGAGATGCCTTTTAATCTGAAAAATTCAGTGAAAAAGATTTCTTCTATTCTGGATGAACTCTAATAGTTATGATCCCTATTTGCTAAATTTGTGATATGTCAGAAAAGTATTCTCTTATTCAAAAAGATTTCTACCGTGAATCGGGTAAATGGCTTTCAACGTTTGAGATTTGGGCTAAATGCGCCAATCCCAATCTTCACTTTATTTATATTCTGAGAAAAACACAGCAGTATAAAAAGAAGTCACTATTAGGTGCTTTTTGGAGGCTTGTTCTAAGACATCACCAAATTAAATACGGTTTTCAGATTTATCCGGAAACGGAGATCGGAGAAGGTTTTTATTTAGGACATTGGGGAGCTTTGGTCATTAATCCAAAGGCTAAAATCGGAAAGAACTGCAATATTGCTCAGGGTGTAACCATTGGTCAGCAAAACCGTGGAAAATATGAAGGCTTCCCTACCATAGGAAATGAAGTTTGGATTGGCACCAATGCCGTAGTTGTAGGCGGGATCACGATCGGAAATAATGTTTTGATCGCACCTAATGCTTACGTGAATTTTGATGTCCCTGATAATTCTGTGGTAGTCGGTAATCCGGCAAGAATCCTTCCCAATGAGAATGCTACAGACGGATATATCAACAATAAGATTTAGCAGTTTACCTCTTTTCCATTTCATATTTAATCAAATTTTAATTTAAGAAAATACTTTTTTCGAGTATTGTTTGTAATTTTATCCTTTTAAAATCATGTTTAAGAACTCCAATGATATAGAAACATGATTTTAGACATAATTGTGTATTAAACTTTGTTAAAAAAAATTGTTTTTTTTTTCAAAAACTATATTTTTGTATAATTATTGATTCGGTCTATTGATTTTGAAAATAATTTTAACGAAATAAATAATTATAAACCTTTAAATTTTTATTATGTCACAATCGTACAAAGTTATTTTCGAAAACAACAGGAAGTGGGTAGAGTCTAAAGTGTCTCAGGATCCTAATTTCTTCCAGGAACTTGCTAAAACTCAGAATCCGGAATTTTTATATATCGGATGTTCGGACAGTAGAGCGACAGCGGAAGAAATAATGGGAGCTAAGCCGGGAGAAGTATTTGTTCACAGAAACATTGCTAATGTGGTTAATACCCTTGATATGAGTTCAACAGCGGTTATTCAGTATGCTGTAGAGCATTTGAGAGTGAAACACATTATTGTTTGCGGACATTACAATTGCGGAGGTGTAAAAGCAGCGATGACTTCTCAGGATCTGGGATTATTAAATCCTTGGTTGAGAAACATCCGTGATGTTTACAGATTACACCAGGCAGAATTAGACGCTATCGAAGATGAAGACAAACGTTATGACAGGCTTGTGGAACTTAATGTTCAGGAGCAGTGCATCAACGTTATCAAAATGGCTTGTGTTCAGGAAAGATACATCTTAGAAGAGTTTCCTATTGTTCACGGCTGGGTGTTCGACCTTAGAACCGGAAAAATTATTGATCTTGAGATCGATTTCGAAAATTTACTGAAAGACATCCAGAAGATCTATAATCTTACGGAATCTGATTGGGTGATGAGCAGAAAGAAGTAATCTTTCTAAAAGAATTAGAATGAAAATTTGGAGCATTATTACATTACTGGTATTTCTTAACTTTATGGCGTTGCCCAGCATTGCTGCGGTAGCGGGTTGGGATATGCTTCAGACTAATGTAATCGTGAACGAAGAAGAAACTCATTCCAATTCCGGCACTTTTACTGTTTACGAAAAGACACTTCCTAAAACTTTAGATGTATATGATTACCTGAAGTTTTTCGAGCCCGATTTAGAAGGCATGTCTTTTATGCTGATTGATGATTCCTTTCATCAGTCGCCCTTACTCACTATATTTTCTCCGCCACCGGAAGCTTAATTTGATTTTCATGTCAATTTATTATTCATATCAACTATTTGGTATCGAGTACATGTGCCTTTAAATTAAATTTCCAATCTTTTATAATTGATTATAAACCATTATCAATCAGTTATAACTATAGTATTTTTCAAGAAAATTATGAAAAAAACATCATTTATAGGAGGAATTAAAGAAAATTTCCCTTCAGGACTCGTTGTATTTTTAGTAGCGCTCCCATTATGTTTAGGAATTTCCCTGGCATCAGGAGCTCCACCCTTATCCGGGATCATTGCCGGTATCGTGGGTGGTCTGGTTGTAGGAGCCATCAGTAATTCAAATATATCGGTTTCAGGACCTGCAGCTGGTTTAACAGCCATTGTTTTAACGGCAATTACAGATCTTGGCGCTTTTGAGCTATTCCTTTGTGCCGGAATTATTGCCGGACTTATCCAATTGATCTTAGGCTTTATAAGAGCCGGAAGTATCTCGAATTATTTCCCTAATAACGTGATCGAGGGAATGCTTGCCGCTATTGGTGTCATCATTATATTGAAACAGATCCCACACGCATTAGGATTTGATAAAGATTATGAAGGTCACGAATCTATTTTTGATAACGGCATCAATTTTAATTATTTTTCAGAGCTTTTCGGAGCTATTCATCCGGGAGCTATTATCGTAACTTTAGTTTCTATTTCTATCCTTTTGGCTTGGGATAAAGTCCCTGCATTAAGCAAACTGAAAATGCTTCCCGGAGCATTGGTTGCCGTAGTTGCCGGAATTGTTCTCAATGAGATCTTTAAAGCAACAGGAAGCTCATTGGCAATAGGCAAGGAACACCTCGTTTCTTTACCTGTACCAACATCCGCAGAAGATTTTAAAAACTTTATTACCTTACCTGACTTTACAGGATTCACGAATCCTAAGGTATGGTTAACAGGAGCAACCATTGCTGTTGTGGCTTCTATTGAAACATTACTTTGTATTGAAGCTTCAGACAGGCTGGATAAGCAAAGAAGAATTACGGATACCAATCTTGAGTTAAAAGCGCAGGGAATAGGAAACCTGATCAGTGCAGCTATTGGAGGCTTACCTATGACATCGGTAGTGGTAAGAAGTTCCGCAAATGCCAATGCAGGAGCGACTTCCAAATTATCAGCAATGATTCATGGCTTTTTATTATTGGTTTGTGTATTATCCATTCCGGTATTATTAAATCTGATCCCGTTCGCAACACTTGCTGCGGTATTGATTCTTGTTGGATATAAACTGGCAAAACCAGCTACATTCACACATTTCTGGCATTTAGGCAAGTTCCAGTTTATTCCGTTTATGGCAACAGTAATAGCCGTAGTGGCAACTGACTTATTAAAAGGTGTTGGAATCGGTCTGGCTATTTCCGTGTTCTATATTCTGCAGGGAAATATGAAACGTGCTTATTATCTGAGCAGAGAAAACCTTGATGACGCAGATGAGATCAATATCAAACTTGCCGAAGAGGTTTCTTTCCTGAATAAAGCGGCCATCAAAAAAACATTGAAAAACATTAAACCCAATTCTACGGTGATCATTGATGCAAGAGGAACATCCTATATTGCGACAGATGTACTGGAAATGATCCAGGATTTTGCAAATATCCGTGCTAAAGAAGAAGATATTAATGTAGATCTTATAGGCTTTAAAACATCTTACAGAGAATATGAACAAGATGAGGATTCCCACATCCTGATCACTCACAGAAGAGCTATGTAATATAAGCAGATTGGAAATTTAATATAAATGTACAACAAAAGACCAGCGAAAATCGCTGGTCTTATTTTATATCTGAATTTCTCATAATTCATTTCCCGTTAAACGCAGACATGGTATTCTGAATCCCAGCAAATACAAATGAAAGACATGCTTTTGCCGATTTCTCAATTCTTTCCGGAAGTTTCTCGCTTTCTTCTTCATTCCATGTTCCTAAAACGTAATCTACTTGCCTTCCTTCGGAAAAGTCCGCTGAGATCCCAAACCTTAACCTTGCATAATTTTGAGTTTGTAGCATCTCCTGAATACTTTTCAGTCCATTATGTCCTGCATCAGAACCTTTCATTTTCATCCTTAAAGTACCAAAAGGAAGTGCTAAATCATCTGTAATGATCATGACATTCTCCAACGGGATATTTTCTTTCTGCATCCAATAACGTACTGCATTTCCGGAAAGGTTCATATAGGTATCCGGTTTTAAAACCAATACTTTTCTGCCTTTGTATTTCCCTTCTGCCATCCATCCGAAATTTGTAGTATTGAAAGATGCATCAATGAGTTCCGCTATTTTATCGGCTACCTTAAAGCCTATGTTGTGACGTGTATTTTCGTATTCTGTTCCTTTGTTTCCTAAACCAACAATCAAATATTTCATCAGAAATTTTTTACAAAATTAAGGCTTAAAAAATAAAAAAACTCAATCCTTGGCAGAATTGAGTTTATATTATTGAAAATTATTTTTTAAAAAGGTTTGTAGAAGTAGTATACTCCAAATCCTCTTGTCATATACGTTTGAGCATCATAGTTATAATTCGACGTAAAGACTACCGGAGATGGTATAGGCATCATAAGATCCGTAACACTGTATCTCTTAGGGTTATTTGGAGACAAGATCAAACTTCTGAAATCTTTTGCTTCTGTAGATAACAGTAATGAAATTTTATACACCTGAGGAAGTAATGAATAAGGGCTGATTCTAGCATCATAATCCATAAATTCATAACCATATTTAGTAGCCACGGTTGGTGTGATCTGACCTCCACTCATTGGACCATAGCTTCTAACAACTTTAGATACATTATCACCCAAATACTCATAATCTGTTATAGAGTAATTTGTATATTCAAACGGAATACCTACAACCTCATCACCAGTTTTCATCGTAATTGTCGACATCTTATTGGTCGTAGCATTATAGGTAAGATTGTATAGCTTTTTGATTTTCCTTGCTTCCGTCCACGGTCCAGGCGGAATTGTTGGCGGAGTTCCAGGAGTTCTGGTAAATACTACACGATTTTCAGAGATAGATTCTAATCTACCGTTTATACCGTATGTAAAAAGCTGAGTATATGAGATACTGTCTTCTTCCACAGCACCGTCATTATCCTCATCTAAGAAACCTTTAAAATCAATTTTGCTTATTTTATCTCCGCTGTACATAATGTCAGTCACGGAATTCCCATTATCTAATCCAGGTGTTAATACTCTGGATAGAAGCAGTCCGTTATAATGGTACTCAGCGATGGTATCCGCATTAGTAACTTCTCTATATAGTGCTCTTGGGCCGTTCAAGCCTCCTGTATCATTTAAATCGATCAATGGATTTCCTTCATCATCTACCATTTCTTTACAAGAATGCATAGAGGAAATACCTGCTAATAATAAAATAAAGTAGAAAAGCTGTTTCATTTCTAGGTGATTGTTTATTTTTCCACAAATATAATTTTTTTTTGAATAAAAAGTATATTTTTATTTATATTCTAGAAAAACTAATAATTGGCTGGGGCTCATATTTTGTTTTATTCTTGATTTTACCGCAAGTGCCAATCAAAACAAAAAACAACTGAATATCAATACTATAAATCCATTTCAGCTCCAACTTCAAGAACAAAATAATTTATCCCTGAAGAATAGATTTTAACAAAACATTTACCTCATCTACATTTCTTACCTTATCTTTTCTCATCTTCAGCTGATTACCCTCTTTTCCAATTTTCTCTTTCAATTGGGCTTCTGCCGGATTTTGAGTCAGATAATTAATGATATGTCTGAATTTATCCGTCTGATAGAACTTATCCTGTGGATTATCCGGGAAGTACCCAAGGAAAATCCCATTTTTCATGACAATTTTTTCGAAACCTATATCAGCAGCGAGCCATTTCAGGGACACACTTTTTAACAAATTTACCGCTTCTTTTGGCAGGCTTCCAAAACGATCCACCAGTTCCGCTTCAAATTTCTGCAGATCCTTTTCATTATCAATTTCTGCAATTTTCTGGTATAAAAGCAGTCTTTCTTCTGTATTGGAAATATAAGAATCCGGAAGCATCAGCTCGAGATCCGTATCAATATTAACCTCTTTCACAGATTTGAATAACTTCTGCCTTTCTTCCTCATTTTCAAATAGATTCCCGAAGCTTTCATCATCTTTCAGTTCCTCTAAAGCTTCCTGCATCAGTTTCTGATATGTTTCAAACCCCATTTCATTGATGAAACCACTTTGTTCAGCACCTAAAAGATCTCCGGCTCCACGAATTTCCAGGTCCTTCATCGCAATCTGGAAACCGCTTCCCAGATCAGAAAACTGCTCTATCGCTTCCAGTCTTTTTCTGGCATCCGAAGTCATCATATCATAAGGCGGAGTGATGAGATAACAAAAGGCTTTTCTGTTGCTTCGTCCTACCCTTCCTCTCATCTGGTGAAGATCCGCCATTCCAAAACGTTGGGCATCATTAATGAAAATAGTATTGGCATTCGGAACATCCACTCCACTTTCAACAATCGTGGTAGATACCAAAACGTCGTACTTGCCTTCCATGAAATCCAGAACATTTCTCTCCAGTTGCTTTCCATCCATTTGTCCATGTCCGGTGATCACTCTCGCATCCGGAACCAACCTTTGAATAAGTCCTGCAATATCCTTCAGGTTTTCAATCCTGTTATTGATAAAATACACTTGTCCGTCCCTTTGCAGCTCATAAGAAACCGCATCACGAATGATTTCTTCATTGAAACCTATAAGTTGTGTGTCTACAGGCTGCCTGTTGGGTGGCGGTGTTTTAATCACGGATAAATCTCTTGCCGCCATTAAAGAAAACTGTAAGGTTCTCGGGATGGGCGTTGCTGTCAATGTCAAGGTATCTACATTACTTTTAAGGGTTTTCAGTTTATCTTTTACCGAAACCCCAAACTTATGCTCCTCATCAATGATCAGCAATCCAAGATCTTTAAACTTAACCCCGCTACCCACCAACTGGTGCGTTCCTATGATAATATCTACTTTTCCTTCTTTTAATGCTTCTAAAGTTTCAGATTTCTGTTTAGCTGTTCTGAATCTGTTCAGATAAGAAACATTCACCGGAAAATCTTTTAATCTTTCTTTAAAACTTCTGTAATGCTGAAATGCCAAAATAGTTGTTGGTACCAAAACAGCCACCTGTTTACCGTCCGTTGCCGCTTTGAATGCAGCCCGGATAGCAACTTCCGTTTTCCCAAATCCTACATCACCACATACAAGCCTGTCCATGACCGTTACAGCTTCCATATCTTTTTTCACGTCAATGGTTGCCTTTTCCTGATCCGGAGTATCTTCATAAATAAAGCTGGCTTCCAATTCATTCTGCAAATACGAATCTGGAGAATAAGCAAATCCTTTAGCTGTTTTTCTTTGGGCGTATAATTTAATAAGGTCAAAAGCAATCTGCTTGACTTTTGTCTTTGTTTTTTGTTTTAAAGACTTCCATGCAGGTGATCCCAACTTACTGAGAACGACCTCCTTTCCATCCGGTCCGTTGTATTTGGAAATTTTATGTAAGGAATGGATGCTTACATATAATAAATCCCCATTCTTATAGGTCAATTTAAAACATTCCTGGATCTTTCCGTCATTATTCACTTTCACCAATCCCATGAATTTTCCGATCCCATGATCAATGTGAGCGATATAATCCCCTACTTTCAGAGACATTAAGTCTTTCAACGTAAGTTGCTCGGATTTGGCAAATGTATTTTTCGCTTTATATCTTTGATAGCGGTCGAAAATCTGATGATCCGTATACACCAGAAGTTTATGATCGTTATCCACAAAACCTTCATGAAGCTCAGATTTAAAGCTTTTGAAAGGTACTTCATGTTCCAGCTCCTCAAAAATAGACTCTAATCTCTCCTTTTGCTTTTCTGTAGAAAAAGAAATCCATGTCTCAAAACCCTCACTTTGCCTTTCTTCCAGATTTTCGATCAGCAATTCAAAATTTTTGTGGAATGAAGGCTGTGCCGTTTGATCGATTTTAACCTCGACAGCTTTTATATCTTCCAATCCCACACTGCTGAAATCTATGGTATTGAATTTTTTATAATCAAATATAAATTCCTGATCAGAAATGAACAGTTCCTGCGGTGGTCTATGATTGATATCCTTACTTAAGGTTTCATACTTTTCCAAAGACTTTTCATAGAACTGTTTCAGCTTCTGAAGTCCTATCACTGCATTTTTAGATACAACAAAACTTTCTTTCGGTAAAACCTGGAGTATAGAAACCTTGGTTCCCGAAACAGAAAAATTCATATTAGAAACCAGTTGAAACTCTTTTACCTTACCTGTTGAAAGCTGGGTTTCAATATCGAACGTTTTAATACTTTCCACTTCATTTCCAAAGAAAGTGATACGGTAAGGTTTTTCATAAGAATAGGAAAAAACATCCACAATTCCTCCTCTCACGGAAAACTCTCCCGGCTCCGACACAAAATCCGTCTGCTGAAAATGATAATGATTAAGCAGTTCATCCACAAAATCGAAATCCAGCTGATCACCCACCTTGATCTGGTGAGAGATCGCTTTGAAATCTTCCTTCTTTAAAACTTTCTCGGATAAAGCTCCTACGTAGGCTACAATTACCTTCGCAGACTTTCCTGAATTTATTTTATTTAAAACCTCCGTTCTTAAAACCAGATTGGCATTCTGAGTTTTCTCCACCTGATAAGGCTCAAGATGAGTGGCCGGAAAATAAAGCACTTTATCCTTTCCCAACAGATCTTCCATTTCTGTGCTGATGTAAAGAGCATCTTCTTTATCATCTACCAGAAAGAGAATATTTTTCTTCTGGGTTAAGAAAAGTTCGGCGACAAAAACAGATACCGAAGATCCCGCACTTCCTCTTACAGAAATATGTTGATTAGTTTCCAAACTGGCAAAGATCTCTTTACCAAATTCTTTCTGAAGCAGATCCGGAAGAAATTTCTCGTTGATGGTTTTTAACTGCATAAATAGTAAATATATAAACGCCAAAAGCGATTTCGGGAGTTTCCCGAAATCGTTTGCTCCGCAAAGATACGAATAAAATATCAGGAAAATCCCCACCCCTAATATTCGTAAAAACCCTTACTCCCAGAATATCAACACCTTGTAATTTTACAACAAGAAAAAAGGCGGAATCCGAAAAGCCCAAAGAGTAGGAAAAAGAAAAACTTTACCATGAAAAGAATAATTTTAGGTTTATTTTTTATTGGGTTAACATTTACTTTAACAAGCTGCTGTAAGCCAGAGGTTATTGGTAATGTTCCCAATACATTAAGACCACAGGAAACCAACAACTGGTGTTGGGCAGCCACTACGCAAATGCTTGCTCAGCACTTTCAGATTAGTGTAACTCAATGTGCATTGGCCAACCACCGATTCGGAAAAAGCAACTGCTGTAATCCTCAAACGACCGGTACGCCATGCCCTAAAACCGCTGACTGCAACCGTCCCGGTTGGCTAGAATTGGATTTTGCAGGACTAAAATTCAGCGAAAGTACAACTGCATTAACCTGGGAAAAACTGCAAAAACAGATTTTTTGTTCGAAAAAACCTATGGGTTATGCTTACGGAACTCCGGGAGTGGTCGGTCATGTCGTTGTAATAAAAGGATACGTAACGGTAGGTGGAACAAGGTATGTAGTACTGAATGACCCTTGGAGTCCTTGTGTAGGACAGGAAAGACTGATCACCTATGAAACGTATGTAGATCCCGCCGGAAGCAGTACCCACTGGGACACATGGTATGATTTAGCAAAAAAATAATTTAAAAAATCTGAAAAAATGAAAAATCTAAAACATACATTGTTTATTTTCTTAGTGTCCGTTTTCTTATTTTCGTGTAGTGATAAAGGTAATATGGGAAACTCCGGCCAAAATGAAATCAAAGAAAATAATTTTACAACATCCACTGATGCTGTGAATAAAGGGAAAGCTGATCTTATTTCGATCCTTAAAAACAACAAGGAATTTAATCTGAATATTGATGCAGCTGCATTGGAACGTTCAAATCCGGAATCGCCAATTTCTGTTTTTGACGTCAATTTCGAAAGATTACTTCGTGCAGATTCTGCTACACTGGCTACCGTTTCTGAAGATCATAAAAAAGTTCAGACTCCTTTGGTAGACAACTCAAGAGTGGTAACCGTGATCTCCACGTCTCAAAATGAAAAAGGATGGCAACTGGATGAGATCACCAACAATGTTGCATCTGCTGATCTTACAGAAATCAAAAGCCAATTCAACAATATGAATGTTCCGATCTCGGTGTTTGAGGTTCCGAATATCAACGCAACCATTTATGAAGTGAATGCGGATGGTAGAAAGCTTTACTTCACGCGATATAATGGAGCATCTTTGAGACAGCCACAATCTGAGGATGAAATATTCAAGCAGATCCGAGCCGACGCTCAGGTATTCCAAAGACAATTTGGAGACTTAGTGCAAAAAGGAAAACTGGTAAAATAGCCTTAACTCTCAATTATTATTTTTACGCTTCTCTCAATCAGGGAAGCGTTTTTTATGCTAAAAGCAATAGATTTTAAATAATTTTTCCTAAAAAAGCCTAATTTAAAGTTAAAATAACTCCAACCCTTATTTCATGGCATACGGTTTGGAAAGTCTTTCACTACAAACCTTAAAGAAATAATATTATGAAAAAAGCAATTAGAATCTTAGGAATGTTTATGCTGGTATTTTTTGCAGTAGTATCTTTTTCTTCTTGTAGTGATGACGATGATCCAACGAACAACGATTTCTTTGCCGGAACATACCGAGGTAGTATTTCCTATAATGATGCCGATACGGACATCAGCACCAATGACGGAAGTGTTTTTGTAACCAAAATCGCAAGTGGTACAAAATACAACTTCGCCTTCTCAAACGGTATCCCGGATCTTAACGGAATTGAATTTGCACAGGAAGGAGACCACACTTTAGTAATGATAGGTTCTACGGCTACATCATACATCAGGATTGATAATAATGAATTGAAGATTTTATATTTAAAAGACGGTAAAACCTGGACCGCCAATTGTACACGTTAACAATTTCATACATATATGTTCAGCCTGCTTCCCGATCGGAAAGCAGGCTTTTTAATTAAATTATTTTAAGATTTTTTTAAGCAGTGATAAACTTCGTTAAGATTGTGGAAACTGCTTTTCTGCGTGTATTTTTTATCTACCTTTATTCAACAAAACATCAAAATCCGCTGAAAATGAAAAAAGTATTATTGGCAATGTCTTTAATTCTGGGATTAGGACTTGCTACAGCCCAACATACAGCTTCGTCTAAAACAACACATCAACAGACTACTAAAACATTAAAAACCACCGAAGCAAAAACAGCAAAAGCAGCTACCAAACTAAAAAAAGACGGAACACCTGACAAACGATACAAGGAAAACAAAAAACTGAAAAAAGACGGCACTCCGGACAGAAGATACAAAGCAAACAAGTAAACTCATTCATAGTTGTTATTTTATAATCAAATTTTCACAGAACCGATGACCTAATCATCGGTTTTATTAATTTTTGTAAAGTCATTTTTAATAAGTTCAACAGGTTTAGCCGTAAAATAACATCTGTTTCTTAAGTTATTTATAAATTTGAGGCATGCTAAACTTTTTCAAGAAAAACATTGCACTTATCTGGGCTAAAAAACATGTTCGGAGCACCGAAGAATTCAAGCAGAATCCTCAGAAAAAACAGGAAGAGCTTCTTTTATCTTTTGTGGAAAAAGCCAGTAAAACGCTTTACGGAAGAGAACATGATTTTGAAAACATCCATTCTGTAAAAGACTTTCAGGAAAGAGTTCCTATTGCCGACTATGAAGATCTGAGACCTTATATTGAAAGGGTAAAAAGAGGACAGGCCAACATTTTATGGACAGATACTCCGGAATACTTTGCTAAAACTTCAGGTACTACATCCGGCTCCAAATACATCCCTATCTCAAAGGAAGGAATGCCTTTCCAGATAGCAGGTGCACAAAGTGCTTTATTCCATTATATAGCGAGAAAAAACAATGCGGATTTCGTTACGGGAAAAATGATCTTTTTACAGGGAAGTCCTGAACTTGAGGAAGTTTATGGTATAAAAACAGGGCGACTTTCGGGAATTGTAGCTCATCATATTCCCAATTACTTACAAAAAAACCGCCTTCCAAGCTGGGAAACCAATATTATGGAAGACTGGGAAGCCAAAGTAGATAAAATCGTAGAAGAAACCGAGAAAGAAAACATGACCCTGATCTCGGGAATTCCACCGTGGCTGATTATGTATTTTGAAAAATTAATTGAAAAACACGGCAAAAAGATCAAGCAAATATTCCCCAACCTGCAACTGATCGTAACAGGAGGAGTAAACTATGAACCTTACCGCGATAAAATGGAAGAACTTTTGGGAGGAAAAGTGGATATCATTCAGACTTTTCCGGCATCAGAAGGTTTTTTTGCTTTTCAGGATGATTACACCCAAGAGGGACTGTTGCTTCTTACCAATCACGGGATTTTTTATGAATTCGTTCCCCTCGAGGAGTATGGAAAACCAAATGCGAGAAGATTAACGTTAAAAGATATTGAGCTAAACAAGGATTATGCTTTGATCTTAACGACAAACTCAGGCTTGTGGGCTTATTCCATTGGTGATGTTGTCCGTTTTATTGATAAAAATCCGCACAGAATTGTGGTAAGTGGAAGAACCAAACACTTCACTTCTGCGTTCGGGGAACACGTTATTGCTTTTGAAGCTGAAGAAGCCATGAAAGCAACTCTGGAAAAATATCCGGCTCAGATCACCGAGTTCCACTTGGCTCCGCAAGTAAATCCGGAGGAAGGACTTCCGTATCACGAATGGCTGATAGAATTTGAAAAGGAGCCACAGGATATAGAACTCTT
>JAFAAJ010000288.1 GCA_023426625.1 Bacteroidota bacterium | reverse complement strand
TAGTTCCGTCTTCATTTCGGCTTTTCTTTTTGCATGAAGTTCTTGTATCTGAGCAACCTGAGCTTGGTTTAGACTTAAATCTTTTTGCATCTTCGCAAGATGTTCCTGCTCTTTCTGTTGCATTTTTTGCTGCATTTCAGCTCTTTTTGCCTGTCTTTCCTGTGGAGTTGTCTGTTGTGCCATTGCTAAACTTCCCATTCCGATAAATGCTATTGCTAAAACTATTTTTCTCATTTTAAAAATATTTAAATTATTGTTATATATCTTTTTGATTACAAAATAAATCGTAGGTTAAATAAAAATATTCATAAAAAATGTTAATTTTTAATATCAATAAAACAACAATTGATAAAATTAAAAGGACAGATCATTACAACCTGCCCTTCACACCACTTAAATATAATATATGAAAATTAATTATTCGCTAATCTTTGTCTGAATCCTCCGCCTCTGCCTTCATTTCCGTTATTTTGTCTTGGAGTATTCTGTATTTTTGGTCCTTCATTTCTTCCTCCATTCCCTCTAAACCCACCGTTATCATTTTTTCTGGGATTATCCTGTTTTTTAATTTCTCCGTTTCCTCGGAATCCGCTATTACCTCTACCATTTCCATTCTCAGGTTTTTGTCTGAATCCATCATTGTTATTTCTCACTCCATTATTATCAGAATTACGGAAGCCTCCTGAATTTTTTCTTACTCCATTATTTCCCTGAGTTCTGAAACCATTATTATTATTTTCTTTTCTGAATCCATCTCCCGAACTTCTTCTGACAATATTCAGTGTTGGGTTATCCTGTCTGAATCTGCTTCTGTCCACTCTGTAAACATTAATGTTCACATTTCTGTAACGAGGCATTACTTTATATCTAGGTACATAATATGTTTTTCTGTAGTTTTGGAAGTATACAACCGGGTGATGACCTCTATAATAATTGTTTTGGAACACGATAAATATTCTTGGTCCTAAGATTCTTTCCAATGCAAAGAATCTGTCATAATACCATCTGTCGGGGTTATATCTGTAAAAATTATTCCATGCAGAAAAGCTCATGTAAAGATTATTCAAACGTATGATCTGATCTATCTGCCAACGGTTTAACCTGTGCTGTGTAAAAAAAACATTCCAGTTGATGGAAACGATACTGTTTCTGTAATCATTATAGTATCCCTGATAATAATCTGCTGGATAATAATCCTGAGGATAGTTATAATAGTAATCATCCGGGAAATAATTTCTGTCATCTTCATCACTGTAATAATAATCATCATTATATCCATATCCATCATCTCCCCAACCGTTGTTTGGATATTGCTGAGCGAACGACAAAGTCGCCAAACTCAATGCAAATCCTAAAAGTATCTTTTTCATTTCTATAGTCGTTAATTGGTTAATATAAAGTAGAATATCCCTACTCTATCTCTTTGATATAAATAAAAAAAAGAAGTTAAATCTTTTGATCAAACTTCTTTTATATTTTAATTAACAAACTGAAAATCAGACAATAAATTTACCACCTTCCACTATCTCTTACCCAATCGGCTATTTTTTTATTAAAAGATTCTTCCTTTTTAAGGTCTTCTAATTTCAGATGCATTCTATACCTCCAGTAATGCGGAAAAACAGCAGGATCATTGATTCTTTCGTTATCCATTTTAGGATTGGTTAAATTCGCATCGGTGGCTAAAAACTCCTGTATCGGGAAAATAGCCAACATAGCTTCGTTATAAAGATGCTGCTTCATAATGATCTCTGCTAAATGAGAATCGAGTTCATCCGGTGCTTTTCCATACTGAACCAATTGCTGATTGAAATATTTTTGAGTAAGCTCAGGATTCTCTTTCCACCATTGTCTCAAAGTCGAGCTGTCGTGCGATGAAGCCGTAACCACATTCATATACCCTGCATGCTTAGGATTGTAAAACGGAATGTTATCAGATGGCATACGCTGAACTTTTAACGCAACAATAGCCAACTCGTCCATCACAACAGGGACACAGGCAGGAACCATTCCCAGATCCTCTCCACAGATCAGCATTTTGGTAGCATTTAAGATCATAGGAAGCTTTTCCATTGCTTTTTCGTACCAAAGGTGATCCTGTCGTCTGAAGAAGTAATCGTGATAAAGATCATAGATCGCTTTTTTCTCCCAATCTGAAAGGTATGCATAAGATTCCGTATTGTATACATTGAATCTTGGGTGATAAACCGTTTCCCCATTTCTTTCCTCCGGTAAAAACAATACGTTCGCACAAAGAGAAAGCAATTGGTCTTCCAGCGGGTTTGGATGCTCTTTAAAGAAATCAGATAACTTTCTCTGAGTATTAAATTCTTCTTTAAATGAATACGTCCCGTCCTGATTGTCATCCATGAATTTCAGAGCGTTATTTGCCTCTTCTCCGAAGTATTTCCAAAGAATCTCATCATTGATGAAAGGTTTACAATATCTGTCGAAGTCAAAGGGAATATGTAAAGCTTTAAACTCTTCCAAAACAACAGGTACAGCAGGATAAAAATACCCTAAAATTCCCTGAGTAGCAGAAACAGGCATTCTCCAGATCCTGAAAAATCCTAAGATGTGATCTATTCTCATCGCATCAAAGTACTGTTCCAATGCTTTGAATCTGTTCTTCCACCATCTGTAGTCGTCTTCCTTCATCGCTTCCCAATTGTAGGTAGGAAATTCCCAGTTTTGACCTAGTTCTGTGAACTGATCCGGCGGAGCTCCTGCCTGGAAATCCATCCCGAATAGCTCAGGCTCTGTCCAGGCTTCTACTGAATATCTGTAAATCCCAATCGGCAGATCTCCTTTCACGGAAATTCCTAAATTATGAGTATAATCAATAGCTTCTTTTAATTGCTTATGAAGCTGGAACTGCACCCATGCATGAAGCATTGAAGCATCATAATCTTTATTTTTTGCTGAAAAGAAGGGAGATATTTTTCCTGCAATATATTTTTTGTGGGTTTTCCAATCGTTGAAATTGGGCGTTTTATACTTATCTCTCAACACACAAAATGCAGCATAAGGAACCAGCCATTTTTCGTTGTCTTTTATAAATTTTTTGAAATTCCTGTCTTTATAAATCTTATCTTTTTCTGTATCGAAAGCCGCTTTAATGTATTTCCATTTTGCTGTGATCATTTTTTCGTAATCGACAAGCTCGAGGGCATTTAATGCTTCTTTCTCTGACTCAAATTCCTGAACTAAATCTTTCGGTATCGTAAAATCCAGACGCTCAAGAGAAAGATATTGAGGATGGAGTGCATAAACGGAAACCGCAGCATAAGGATAAGAATCAGTCCATGAATAATTAGCTGTAGTATCGTTGATCGGAAGTATTTGGATGATTCCTAAACCGGCTTCCTTCGTCCAGTCTGCTAATTTTTTAATATCGGAAAATTCACCGACACCAAAACCGTCTTCAGTCCTTAAGGAGAACACAGGAACCGCAACTCCGGCGTCATGATACATCTGATATCCTTTAAATCTGAAATAGTGATTAGCCACTACATGTAAAACATCTTTTTGGGAGTTGGGTAATGCAAATCTATTTTCGCCAGTTTCCACATCAATTACCCTGCCTTCATTTGTATCGTAAATACAATATTTGTACTGGATAAATTCATTTTCGGGGATCTCAACCGAAGCTTCCCAAACTCCAAGATCTATCTGTGACAAATGAACAGCTTTTTCGTAATCCCAATTTCCCAGAGAAGCTGTACTTCCAAACAGGACAATTTTCCAGTCCGGATTATAAATAGGTGCTTCTATTCTGAATAAATGAGTATGTTTCTTTAAAACGGATATTTTTTTCGGAACAAACTGGTTGAGTTTATTTTGAAGGATTTTATTGTTCAGGTAATTTTCGGGAAAGTTTTTATTATTCCATTCATCGAAAATTATAAATTCTTTATAGTTATGAGGAAAGTTAAGATGATGTAATACAAATTCTTCCTTTAAAACGTTTCCTTTTTCGTCGATAACTTGATATTGATAAGAAACCGATTTTGAAAAGTAGTCTACCTCACATTTCCATAAACCGTTTTCAGCATAGAACATGGTATGGTTTTTAGGTACAGAGCCTTCTTCATGGATCACAAGTTGCAGATGTTTTCCGGACTTTGTACTATAACCTATATTAAAGTATAATTTCATCTATTATTTTTTATAAAAATACATTTTAATATCGAAAAATAAAACTTATGGAATGTCAATTATCCATTAAAAAAACCTTTTCAAATACTCGAAAAGGTTTGGCTTTAACAAATTTAAAAGTTTATTCCGTTACCAAGATTTTTTTGTTCAGCAGTATTTTACCAGATTCATCTGTAATGCTTATAAGATAAGCTCCACTTACCAGATTTCTAAGATGAACCTGTTGTTTCAGAGAACCGCTTTTTACCGTTAAACTCTCTTTTAAAATGCTTTTTCCGGCAATATCAAATACTGTAATGTTAATATTGCCTTTTATATTTTTATCGTTAACACTGACATTGATGAATTTTTCATCAACTTTTGTAGGATAAATATCGATGTTTGCGAAAAGATTGGTTGCTGTAGCTCTGTCATGGGCAAAATATCGACTTGCAAGATCATAAATATGCAAATTCTGTTCTCCCGGAAGTTGTTTAGCCTGAAGATTTTCCAGATCAACTTCGTATAGCGGAGCTCCTTTTGCACTTGCAATCACTACTTTTCCGTTGGAATTCACAGCTGATCCGTTTACGGAGTAATTTTCAGGAATTCCATTGATTTTTCCAATAAATTTTGCCTTTAATTCTTTAGTTGAGACCTTAAAGACATTTCCGGAAGCAGAGAAAACATAGAAATTATTTTCTGCATCTGCGATCATATCTCCTCCAAAACCTGTTTCAAGAGCTGTAAATGAATTTTTACCGTTAGAAGGATCATCTTTGATGATCCCAAGATCATTCACGATATATTGATTGTTTCTTTTACTGATCTGCAAAAACTGAGTTCCGGAATTGTTAAGGGCATAAATATTTCCGTCGTATCCTGTCGTCATTCTCGTTATATGAGAGTTGATATCGCATGACGTTACTCTTGCCACGTTATTTTCAACCAATATTATTTCTTTTGTCTTAGGATTTAACACATAGATATTGGAAGAAAACATCGGCATATATACCAAATTATTATTGGAAGAATCAAATGCCAATGCCGCCATTGTCACAGATTGCGCATGATTGAAAGCTGTCCTGTCCTCTGTTACTGTTGAGTTTCTCACCTGTGAGAATACTTTCGGAGAAGATTCAGCTGCTAAAATACTTTCACCGGAAATCCCATTTACTGCATCCAATACACGAAAATCGTTGAATACAATATTGGGAGTATCTTTTCCCGTCAATGCAAAAAAGTCTTGCTGTGCATTCACATTAGCTCCTAAAAGCACCAGAAATAAAGGAAATAAATGTTTTTTCATAATATATAGATTTGTAATTGTTTTAGTATAACTAAGTTACATAATTTTTGTATTGATCGACAAAAAATCTATACGATTTGAATACATTTGAAAAACTGAAGAGAAGGGAACAAAAAAATCGCAGATCGAGCGGGAATTTAACAGATAAATCTGCCGAGTCGCTCAATCTGCGAGAAAATAATAATTTAAATCAATTATTTAATTCAAAACGTAGGTTGTACCTTCCCTTCCGTCTTTTAATTCGATGCCTTCTGCAAGAAGCTTATCCCTGATCTGATCGGACAGTTCGAAGTTTTTGGATTTTCTGGCTTGATTTCTTAGTTCAATAAGAACTTTCAGTGTCTGATCCAGTTTCTCGTTGTTGTTTTCTTCTATGGTTTGAAGTCCTAATACCTCAAAAATAAATGCATTTAAAGTTGATTTAAGATCTTCAAAGTCCTTTGTGGAGATTGTTTCTTTTCCATCGTTGAGTGCAAAAATGAATTTTACCGCTTCGAATAAATGAGCAATCAGAATCGGTGAATTGAAATCATCCGTCAATGCATCATAACATTTCTTCTTCCATTCTTCCAGGTTGAATCCGGATTCTTTTTTATCATCCGGTGTGATCGAATTCAACACTTTCACGGCTTCCATCAATCTGATAAATCCTTTTTCACTGGCCATCATCGCATCATTGGAAATATCCAGAACACTTCTGTAATGTGCCTGCAGAAAGCAGAAACGTACAATAGAAGGGTGGAAAGGTTTTTCAAAGAAATCGTTTTCTCCGGTCACCAATTGCATCGGAAGAATATAATTTCCGGTTGATTTGCTCATACGTTGACTGTTCATAGTCAGCATATTGGCATGCATCCAGTAGTTTACCGGAGTAGTATCATTGCAGGCTTTTCCCTGTGCAATCTCGCATTCGTGGTGAGGAAATTTCAAATCCATTCCTCCTCCATGGATATCGAAGTTTTCACCTAAATATTTAGTGCTCATTGCCGTACATTCAAGATGCCATCCCGGAAAACCTTCTCCCCAAGGAGAATTCCATCTCATGATGTGAGCAGGTGATGCTTTTTTCCAAAGCGCAAAATCCTGTGGGTTTTTCTTTTCTCCCTGTCCGTCCAAGTCACGGGTATTGGCGAAAAGTTCTTCAATATTACGTTTTGAAAGCTCTCCATAGTTAAGTCCTCTTTTGTTGTACTCAAGGACGTCGAAGTAAACAGAGCCGTTACTTTCGTAAGCAAAGCCTCTTTCAATTAACTTTTGGGTCAGTTCGATCTGCTCTACGATATGTCCTGTTGCTGTAGGTTCAATATTCGGAGGCAATAAATTGAACATATCCAGAACTTTATGAAAATCGACAGTATATTTCTGCACAATTTCCATCGGTTCCAGCTTTTCAAGACGGGTTTGTTTTACAAAACGGTCGTTGTTTACATCTCCGTCATCAGTAAGATGTCCTGCATCCGTAATATTTCTTACATACCTTACTTTATAGCCTAAATGCATCAATGTACGGTAAATGAAATCGAAAGAAAGGAATGTTCTTACATTTCCCAAGTGTACATTGCTGTAAACGGTAGGTCCACAAACGTACATTCCGACATTTCCTTCCAAAATAGGTTTGAATATTTCTTTTTCGCCTGTAAGCGAGTTATATATTTTTAATTGCATGTATTTTAAATTAAGATTAATGATTAGAGTTTCAAAAGATGGGCTATAACAATCCTAATCACAACATATAATGGTGATGAAAAAGATTTTGTCTGAAACTTTTTTAAATTTTATCATTACTTATATCTAATCATTTTGTCAATCCAGCTTAGCATGGCTTCCTACATAATGAAGGAATTCCTGTCTTGTAATAGGATTGGTTCTGAAAATACCGCTTAATTCCGCCGTAATCGTAGAGCTTGCCGTATCTTTTATACCCCTGCAATTTACGCAAAGATGTTTGGCATCTATAATAC
>JAFAAJ010000339.1 GCA_023426625.1 Bacteroidota bacterium | reverse complement strand
CCATATCATCCAGAGTCTGCGCCTGTAATTCTCTCTGAGAAACAGTATTGGTATACTCTAAAAGACGATCCGCCAAAGTACTTTTACCGTGGTCGATATGGGCGATTATGCAAAAATTTCGTATGTTTTTCATTTAAGAACCTTGTAATTTGCAAAGATAAAAAAAAGGAGGGACAATATGGTCTCTCCTGATTGTAATCGTTTATTTAATTTCTTCGTCGAAAATATAGTTTCCGGTAAATGGATCCAAATAGACCTTAGGTAAAGTCGGATTATTTGCTTTTCTGTTCTTTTTAATACTTACATCAATAACTACTCCTATAATTCCTCCTACTAATCCTCCTGCCATTGTACCCACCATAACGCCAGTTGTTGTATCTACGGGAAATAATTCTTTCCTTTCAGCAAAAATGAAATAACCTTTTTCATCTTTCTCAATTCTTATCGGTCCTATAGGTGTTATTTTATAAGCTTCGCCATTGCTTATATAAGCATACATTTGCCTCAATGGAATTTTTTCATCTCCTTTAACGGCTTTGGTAACATATCCTTTATCATCGGTAACAAGATCATATCCTGACTCCGGAGACTGAGTAAAAAATCTGTAAAAATTTTTATATGCTCCGTCTTTCAATTCATCTCCTTTGTACAATTCAAGATTATTTTTAATTAAAGATTCATAGTTGGTAAGTTCTGTTTCTTGAATGGCATAGTCCCATGAATTAGATTTATAAGAACTTTTTAATAAATCCGTTAATCCGATTGTTATTTTTTTCGCTAAACTTTGTGCAAGATATGGGGTTGTTCTTGAAGAAATCGTGGCAACAGTATCTGTTCTGTATACAAAGTGATAACCATCTTCTTTTTTAATGAAAGTACTTGCCTTAAAAGTAAGCTTACCTATTGAATATTTTTCTTTTTTATCTTCAGAAATTTCTATGTTTTCCAATAACAAAACCAGATCATTGTTCCCTCTTATCTTATTATCTCCGTAAAACCATTCTTCTATATCTTTCTCTGCATCATTCTCAAAAGTAATATTTACCTGATTTTTATGATACATGACATTCCCAATTTCTTTATTTGGTCTTCGATCTATTACTGTAAAAGTTTTAACAGAATTCTTATTGTCTTTAACTGATTTTGACAGCTTGATTTTCTCTGTTTCTATTTTCTGGGCAAATAACGATCCCGACAATAAAAAGAATAATAATATTTTTTTCATTCTTTACTTTTTTACAAAAATAGAAAACTATTAGGTTATTCCTAAAATTAAACGACTCCCACAATAAATTATGAGAGTCGTCCAACATTAAAAAAATAAACTATTATGGGTTTTGTCTGTTTTTTGAAGTCTTCCCCTGAGGTTTTCTTTCATTCATTTTATCTCTCATCATTCCTTCAGACTGGAACAACTTCAAAACCTTTTGGCAAGGAATCACCTGCTGCATTTTATCAGCGTATTTTTTTCTATTATCCAATAATTTTTGTCCTACTTCAAAACTTTGCTGCAACTTTAGCTTAGCCTCTTCATCAGATAGTGTTTCAGGATTGAAGTTAGGATCGAACTGGCTTTTTATCTGTTTCTGACTTTCCAGATATTCGTTATAAACTGCCGTAAATTCAGCCTTGTCTCCCGGATCTATATTCAGATTATCCATCACCATATTATTTCTGAACTTAGCCAGAAGTTCTTTTCTTTCTTCAGGAGAAAGATTGTTTATTACTTCCTTTCTTTGTTTGGGATTCATCTTCTTCCAATCATAGTCCGTTCGTTGAGCATTTAACCCAAAACCACAAATAATAAAAAGTGTAAATAATATTTTTTTCATCTTCCTTTAGTTATATAGATCCAAATAAACATCCTGAGTTGAATTGCTTGCCAATTCTGCAATTTCAGAATTGGTGAAAGAATCCAGATACTCGTTCATTTGAGTTTCTTCTTGTTTTGAAACTGCTTTTACAGTTTCCGTAGTGATCGTCTTATCTTTTTTAGCTGAATTTTCCTGCGCATAAATTCGGGTTTCATTATGCTGTCTTTCAACTATTTGATTGCTTTTTTCAACGGAAGTTAAATCTGCCTTTAAAGTTTCGTAAGCTATTTCACTTTCAGTTTTTGCTTCTTGATTCTGAACATAGATTTTCTGATCATCCATGCCAGTTGTTGCATCCGTCTGCCAGTTAAAAACAAAAGTAATACCGAAGATCAAAGCGACTGCAGCCGCAACTGCATAACCCCAATACAGTTTAAAAACAGGGGCTTTTTTATTCGCTTTTACATCATTCATTACTCTTTCCTGAATATTTTCAAATAAATTATCAGGAACTTTATAGATGTTTTTACGCTCTAAGTTGTCTAAGTTAAACTCTTTCATCTTTGCTTTTCAAAAAATTATCTTTCGTAATTTTCTTTAACATATTCTTCTATTTTTTGTTTGGCATAATGATAATTCGTCTTTAACGTTCCTACGGACATGTCCACAATTTTGGAGATATCTTCGTAAGGAAGATCATCATAATACCTCATCATAAATACCAGTTTCTGCTTTTCCGGCAGGCTTTGTATGGCGTTCTGTAGTAAAATCTGTATTTCCTCTGCATCTCTTTCCACATTATCGGCTACAAGGTTTTGCATATAATAGGAGGGATCTTCATCTGTTTTCTGCATTTTTTTTAGTTTGTTGATCTGCTGTAATGCTTCATTGGTAGCAATTCTGTATAACCATGTATACAGCTGACTATCACTCTTGAACTGATGAAAATTCTGATATGCTTTAATGAATGTTTCCTGCAATGTATCCTGAGCAAGATCACCATCCACAATTATTCTTCTTATATGCCAATACAATCTACTTTGATAAGCATCCATCAACGCACGCAACCCTTTTTCCTGGGTCCGTGGATTCTGCATCAGTGCAATAATCTCCGCGTCTTTAATCTTCATAAGATGCTTTCATTGTTTTGGATTACAAAAATATCTAAAAGTTAAATTAAAATATTCAATTTTTAGTCCAAATATTAAAATATTATCAGACAGTTACAAGACAAATTCAATACTTTCCGCCAACAAACAGATATTCAAACCCTGTGTGCCTCTTACTTCGCTCCTGTCTTCCAAAATCATATCAAAAACCTTATCTTTGTTAGATGCAAACTGTAATTATAGGTTCCGGAAATGTTGCCTATCACCTGGCAAAAGCTTTTGTTCTCAACAATATACCTTTAGCGCAAATATTCGGAAGGAATGAGATGGCCGTACAAGAAATCTCCAAAGAACTGCATATTCCTTGTTCTACTCAAAAATTGGAAGATGCCGATCTTTATATCATTTGTGTAAGTGACAATTCCGTGGAAGAGGTTTCCAAACTTATCACAAAAAAGAATTGTCTCGTTGTACATACTTCAGGATCTTTACCCAAAGAAATTTTAACGGGGGAGTACAGAAAGGCCAGTTTTTATCCTTTACAGACCTTCTCAAAATCTAAAGAGCTGAATTATACGAAAATTCCTTTCTTCATAGAATCAGAAAACGAAGCTGATAAGGAATTACTTTTTGAAATTGCTTCTAAAATTTCAGAAAATGTAATGGAAAGCAACCATGAAAAGAGAAAATACATTCATCTTACAGCCGTTTTTGCCTGTAATTTTGTAAATCATCTTTTTTCAAGAGCTAAAGAAATCTCCGATTCCCAACAGATCCCATTTGATTATTTTTTGCCGTTAATTGATGAAACGGTTCAGAAAATCTATGAAATTGAACCTAAATTGGCACAAACCGGACCTGCCGTGAGGAACGATATAAGGGTTTTGCAGTTGCATGAACAGTTATTGCAGGGAGAAAGCCTGGAGATTTATAAAACAATGAATCATTCTATTAAAAAAATGTATGAGCTATAAAGAAAAATTAAAGAATATCAAAGCATTTGTTTTTGATGTGGACGGCGTTTTCACAGATGGAAGTGTTTATCTTCTTCCCGGCGGAAATATGTGCAGGGTAATGAATGTTCTGGACGGATATGCGGTAGTGAAAGCCTTAAAAAACAATTATTTAATAGGAGTGATCACCGGTGGAAACGATGAAATGGTACAACAC
Organism: Bacteroidota bacterium; assembly: GCA_023426625.1. GTDB lineage: Bacteria > Bacteroidota > Bacteroidia > Flavobacteriales > Weeksellaceae > Chryseobacterium. The sequence goes on along the minus strand of JAFAAJ010000339.1, from coordinate 3,909 downwards.
AGGATCAGTTACCTTGGAATTCAGGATTATTATCCAAAATCTCATGATAAAATGGCTGATTTCGAAGATTTTAAAAAGAAATACAATCTTAAAAACGAAGAGATTTTAACAATGGGTGATGATATTCCTGATCTACACATCATGGAAAATTCCGCAATTGCTTCATGTCCTGAAAATGCAGTTCCCGAGATCAAAGAAATTGCCGATTACATTTCCCCGAAGCAGGGTGGAAGCGGGGCAGTACGCGATGTAATTGAGCAGGTAATGAAAGTCCAGGGAAAATGGCATGATGATAATACGCAATCTGTTTAAATTTTAGCATGAAAATACTTTTAGCCTCACAGTCTCCCAGAAGAAAAGAGCTATTATCCGGTTTGGGGTTTGATTTTGAAGTCGTAAAAATAGACTGTGAAGAGATCATTCCGGACAATATAGAAATAGAAAAAGCAGCCGCTTATTTATCTTTATTAAAAGCTGATACATACGGAATCCTACAGGATGGTGAAGTTCTTATCACTGCCGATACCATCGTCGCTATTGATGGTCGGGTTCTTGGAAAACCAACAGATGAAGCCGATGCCAAAAACATGCTTCAGACGCTTTCAGGAAAAATACATCAGGTGTATACCGGAATCACCATTAAAACACCTGAAAGAACATTTACCGAAACCGATATTGCTGATGTGGAATTTGATGAAATATCCGATGATGAGGCAGATTATTACGTTCAGAAATATAAGCCTTTTGATAAAGCAGGAAGCTATGGCATCCAAGAATGGCTGGGAATGGCTAAAATTAAAAAAATGAATGGAAGTTTCTATACCATAATGGGGCTTCCTACCCACTTAGTTTACAAAATTCTGAAAGAAATATAATATTTTTCAATATAAAAATTTACTATTTTTACAGAATCATCAAACTGCTTTATAATAAAAAGCAGATTAGCGAGTTATATTGAATAATGAAAAAGAATATTTTATTCCTTTTAACAACATGCATCTTGGTGTCCTGCGGTACGAAAGTAAAGAAGCCGGAACAGAGATCAAAGTTCATGAAAGGATTTTCCACATACTACAATACCCTTTTTAATGCTAAAGACGCATTAAACAGTGAGTTCACGAGTAGGGATAAAGGACATAAGGATAATTTTTATGCCCCTTATATTCCTATTCTTACTTATGAAGATCAGCCTTTGGGAAGTGATCTGGGACAGTCTTCCGCTTTTGCGGAAAACTCTATGAAAATGGCGGAAGTGAACAGAGCCTCAGCTAAAAACAGCAACGGAAGAACTGCTCCCGGAGTACCTCCCGGAATGCCCGATATAAGTGCACAAGCCAATGCAATGCTTGGAGAAGATGGAACAGAAAGTGAAACAAAAGGAGCTACACCGCTCCAGATTGCTGAAGCAAAAGCTCTAAAAGCCATCAATAAATACTCTGTGATCAAAAACGGAGAAGAAAAAAATAAGAAGATCTTTGATGCTTATATGATCCTTGTACAATCCAGAATTTACCAGAATAAATCTTTGGAAGCACTGGATGCCCTGAACTATGTTTTCACCCATATGAAAGAGGATAAAAGGATTCCTTTGGCAAAAATTTATCAGGGGGTTGCTTATGCCCAGATGAAAGATTATCACAGAGCTGCTGAGAATTTTGCCAAATTAAAAGCAGAAGGAATTGATAAAACATATGACAAGCTATTAAGCATTTACAATGCCGAAACCCTTCTGGATTCAGGAAAAAAAGAAGAAGCGGCTAAAGAACTGGACAGAGCTTTTGAACTGAACAGCAATAGAAAATTAAAGAGCAGAATTGCTTATCTCAGAGGTCAGGTTTTATCAGAATTGGGAAGAAATGAACAGGCAAGAGAAAGTTTTTTAGCAGCTTATAAATATGCCAACGACTTTGAGTTCGAAGTAAAATCCCAGATCGAGATCGCAAAAACGTATAACGGAAAAGGAGATTACAGCGGAGCAAGAAAATATCTGGAAGACATCAGTAAAAAAGGAACTTATGGCTCCCGAAAGAATGAATTTTATTATGCTTTAGGTTTAATGGCGAATAAGGCAGGTAAAAAGGAGGAAGCACAGGAGTTTTTCAGAAAATCCTTAATGGAAAAAGTTTCTGATCCGCAGGTTCGTGGTCTTACTTACTACGAAATCGGGAAATCTTATCTTGAAAAAAATGATTATATAGGAGCCGGAACATATTATGATTCTGCGCTTGTTGCCATGACGTACGAACCTTCCAAACTTCTTTTGAAGGATCAGGCTCAAAATATCAAAAAAGTCTCCAAAAATTATTATCTGATCAGAAAAAACGACAGTATTCTTGCTCTGGCAAAAATGACTGACGCTCAAAAAAATGATTACTTTGCCAAACATATTGAAAAATTAAAAACCAAGGAAGCGAAAGAAGAACTGGAAAGAAAACGTGCAGAAAGAAGCAAAGGTTTCGATACCGGTGATTATAGTTCCAATTCAATTTTTGCCAGCGGAGGAAATTCTTTTGAAGATTTCGGAACGGCTACAAAAGGATTCTATTTCGGAAATATGAATACGGTAAGTAAAGGATCTTCTACCTTCAAACAGGTTTGGGGAGACAGAGCGCTTTCGGATAACTGGCGTTATTCTAAAAAAATGAGTTCTATTGAAGACCTTAAAAATGAAGCTTTGGGAATTGTTTCCACACCTAATCCAAGACGTTTTGAAGCAGCATATTATATTGAACAGATTCCTACGGATGCAGCAAAGCTGGGTCAGTTAAAAAAGGATAGAGATACAGCTTCATTAGGACTGGGTATCATGTATCAGAATTATTTTACCAATACGCCTTTAGCTACAAAAACCTTGTATGATCTTGTAGACAATAAGCCGGAAGAAAAAGTAATGTTACAGGCATTATACGAGATATTTGCCATGAATTACGAAAAAAGTCCGCAGGCAGGAGAAAGAGCCAAACAAATCCTGTTAACGGACTATCCGTATACTTCGTACGCTGAATTTGCCAGAAATCCTAAGAACAATTCATTTGTGAAATCTTCGGAGGATGTAGAAAATGAATACAAAAGAGCCTATGCTTTATTTGAGTCCGAAAAGTTTGAAGAAAGCAGGGGAGTGATTGAACAGGCCATTCAAAAATATCCAAAAGATGCATTAGTTCCTAAATTGTATCTGTTGAACGCCTTCAATGCAGGGAAAACAAGCGGAAAAGAGGTGATGATCCTGCAATTGGAACAGATCGCTCTGAATTATTCCAAAACACCTGAAGGAATAAAAGCCAAGGAAATGCTCAATTATCTGAAAAGTGAACTTAAATTCCAGCCTACCGATCAGAAAGGAAATGCGATTCCTCAAAATCCGGGGAATACGCAGGCTTCTCAGAATAAAGAGAATGTTACACCTCAAAATCCAAGTGGTAACTTTAGCGGACAACCTATGAATCAGGTTCCGAATCAACCGACACAACAAAAGCAAATCAATAAGAATTTGAATAATGAAGCCATCATTAATGATTCTGTAAAAGCGACTCCTGCAAAACCTAAATAAAATAGAAAAGCGAAGAATTGATCTTCGCTTTTTTTAGTTATCTGTTGATTTTTTTTTCTTTACACCGTGGAAATCTTTTAAATAAAACGGCTCAAAGTAGGCTATATCTTCAAAATCTTTCTCCTTTATTTTTTCTGCTGTCTTTTTGATCAGATATTGAGCAGAAGGGTAGATGCTGTCATTATATGCTGCATTCGGAAGCTGTAAAATCTCTTTTGCTTTTTTAGCGCCATCCCCTACAAAGATTACTTTTTTATCCTTGAATTCCTCAAAAGAAAACTCATCCAAGATCTTAGCTTCGGTTTCCGACATCTCATTCCCTGTTTTACCGTCATAAACAGCCGTATAAACCTCCATTC
>JAFAAJ010000192.1 GCA_023426625.1 Bacteroidota bacterium | reverse complement strand
GGTCTGGAACCCGCCGTGATCAAAATATCATTCGGAGTATAATCCAGATTCCATCTGTTTTTCAGGTCTTTGGAAACTTCTTTTCTTAAAGATAAAAGTCCATTCGCAGGCGGATAATTTGTCAGGTTATCCTGATAAGCTTTCTGAATTTCTTCTTTCAACTTTGCAGGTATCGGGTAGATATTGGAATTCAGATCGCCAATGGTAAGATTGGCTATTTCTGCCCCTTTAGCTTTTAAGTCGTTTACTTCATTACCAATTTTTACAATTTCAGAACCGATCAGGTTCGCCGCTAATTTTGAAACTTTCACTTTTTTTAATTTAGATATTAGATGTTAGATATTAGAAATTAGACTTTAACATTGCATATTAGTCTAAATCCTAAGTCCTTATTATTTGCTTTATGTTAACTGTAGATCCTTTTTCACTTCATCTATTTTAGCTTCCAATGATTTTAATTTGTCTTTAAAATCTGCTTCAGAAGTAATGGAATCTTTCACAGAGATATAAAATTTGATTTTGGGTTCTGTTCCGGAAGGTCTTACGCAGACTTTTGTTCCGTCCTGAGTATAATAGATCAATACATTAGATTTCGGGATATCATTCATCACCTTCTTTTCGTTTTGGGAAACGATGAAGTTGGTCTGCTCTTTAAAATCCTTAACTTCTTCCACTAAAGATCCTGCCAATTGCTTAGGTGGGTTTTCACGGAAGTTTTTCATCATGTTCTGGATCTCTTCCGCACCATCTCTACCCTTTCTTACCAAGTTTACCAATCCTTCGTAATACATTCCGGTTTCTTTGTAGATATCAATCATATACTGATACATCGTACTTCCGTTTGCTTTACACCAGGCTGCAATTTCACATGCTAAAATGATGCTTCCACAAGAATCTTTATCACGAACGAAATCTCCCGTCATAAATCCGAAACTTTCTTCCCCGCCACATACAAACTTCTCTCTTCCTTCAAAATCACGGATCATTTTTCCGATCCATTTGAAACCCGTAAGTCCCACTTTGCAGTCTACTCCAAATTTTTGGGCAATATCAAAGAAAATGTCTGAAGTAACGATCGTAGAACCAATGAATTCTTTTCCTGTGATCTTTTCCTGTTTTCTCCATTCATTCAAAATGTAATAGGTAAGAATGGTATTGGTCTGGTTACCGTTCAACAGTTGCATTTCACCGTCAAGGTTTCTTACGGCAATCCCCAATCTGTCACCATCCGGATCTGTACCGATCACGATATCTGCATTGGTGATTCTTGCAAGATCCATCGCCATTTCCAACGCTGCAGGTTCTTCCGGGTTCGGGGAATCTACAGTCGGGAAATTTCCGCTTGGGATCATCTGTTCTTTTACCAAATCAATTTTTTTGAAACCTGCTCTTTCCAATGCTTTTGGAACGGTAGTATAGGTTGTTCCATGGATAGAAGTGAAAACTATATTTAAATTTTCTTTTCCTACATTCTGATAGGTTGAATTTTTAATACAGGCATCAATATAAAGGTCATCCTGCTCTTCTCCTATCCATTCGATCAGATCATCATTTCCATCGAATTTTATTTCTTCAAATTTCACGGAATACACTTCATTGATGATCGCTTCATCGTGTGGCGGAACAATTTGTGCCCCATCATTCCAATATACTTTATAGCCGTTATATTCCGGGGGATTGTGAGAGGCTGTCAAAACAATACCTCCATGACATTTTTTTTCACGTACGGTAAAGGATAACTCAGGAGTTGGTCTGTGATCTTTAAAAAGAAGGACTTTAATTCCGTTTGCCGTTAAAACATCAGCAACTAATTTTCCAAATTCTCTGGAATTATTTCGAACGTCATAGGCAATAGCTACCTTGATTTCCTCTCCTGGAAATTGCTTTAACATATAGTTCGCAAGTCCCTGTGTAGCCTGACCTAATGTATATTTATTTAAACGATTGGTTCCAACACCCATTATTCCACGCATACCTCCTGTCCCGAATTCCAACTCTCTGTAAAAAGAATCTTCCAGATCAGGCGAATTGCTGTCTATAAGAAGCTGTACAGCATCCCTAGTTTCTTTATCAAAGGACTCACTTAACCAAAGTTTTGCTTTTTCTAATGTTGTCATATTATATTTTTGTTCTTATAGTTTGTTAAGTTCCAGTTTTAAATTAGGCAGTTTCTTTCTCAGTAAGTTCAGTTTTTGTTGTAAATCATCAAAATTAAATTCAAGATTTCCAAAAATTTTCTTACTCATTTGAAAGCCCATTTCTGTATAGTTTTTCTCAATATCAGTATAAGAAATCTCTCTTATTATGGTTTCTCCATTTTCAAAGATAAAATGGCCTTTCTGTTTATTCCAACTAATGTTTAATTCACACTTTTCTGCTACTGCATTAATTGTTGCCATTCCTAAATGACAAAACTCTTCTCCAACTTTTAAATGTTTTTTTTCATTTTTACATGCCATGAGTTTAGTCATAAATAACTCCGCTATAGTTACTCCATGACTCTCCGTTAAAGCCATTCCCGCATTATACTGTATTTTGAACATATTTTTATTTATGCTCAAACTGAGTAAAGAGCAATTTCCGTCAAAATATTCATCAATCGCAGGACAGAAGGCTTCCAATGCTAAACTATTAAGATTATTATCATCAAAACAGGTCTGAAAATATAGTTTGGGACGTAGCCAAACATGTTCTTTGAAATCTAAAGTTTTTATATCGTTTGCTCTATAGTTTTTATTATCCAATCAATTCAGTTTTTTATTCTCAATCCTTGCTGTTTTATCTTTTTTGAAAGCAGGAATCGGGTCATTATAGTACAAAAACTTTGCAGTATTCTGAATATGCCCTTTTAAAGAATCTTTCACGTTCACTTCTGCATAATTTCCGTTTTTAGAATCAATATTCAGGTTTTCAATTTTCCAATATGGAGCGATCAGACTTGCTGTATCTGAGATCTTTATCACTGCACTTTTGGTTTGCCCCAAAAAGTTGGCTCTGCTTCTGTTCTGCATTTCCACTTCTGCTCTTCTTGTGTTTACCGAACCCATAAATGTAGCGTTATTTTTCAAATTCAGCTTGAAATTATCGGTTTTTATTTCGCTGGAAATATTCATTTCTACAGAATCTGCGATAGAAACTTTTTCAAGATTATATTTCGAGTAAATGGTTATGTTGTAGAAGTCCACACCTTTTGTTCCTCTTTTTTCTTTAATGAAAAGAGTCTTATCTTTTACATCAACATCCAGATTATCGGCAACGTTTGGATAGGTCTCTATTTCCACGAAATTTTTTGGACCTCTTGCATAGAACACACGGAATTTACCTTCCATATCAAGGCTTGAAAATTCAGAAACTTCAACTTCTTTGGTTTCTATATTGCCTTTGGGAGAAACTTTTCCGCAGGAGATTAAAGTACAGACAGCAATTCCGTATAGAATACTTTTCACATTAAATAACTTCATCAATATTATAATTCTTATGTTCTCTATTGGTTCTGATGATCATTTCGCCTAAGAATCCTGCCACAAATAGAAGTGTTCCCATAAGCATCATCGTTAAAGCAATGAAAAACCAAGGATTATTGGTAATCAGATGACCATAGATTCCTTTTGAAACATCGATTAATTTTGAAATTCCCAGCCAAAGTGCCGAAAGAAATCCGAAAATAAACATCAAAGTACCGACAGCGCCAAAGAAATGCATCGGTCTTCCTCCAAAACGACTTACAAACCAAAGCGTTACCAGATCCAGAAAACCGCGGATAAATCTTTCCGTTCCGAATTTTGATGTTCCGTAAGGTCTTGCCTGATGCTGAACTTCCTTTTCTGTGATTCTTCTAAAACCTGCATTAGCCGCCAAAACCGGAATATAGCGGTGCATATCTCCGTATACATCGATGGATTTTACCACCTGCTTTTTATATGCTTTCAGACCACAGTTGAAATCATGAAGATAAACACCCGAAACTTTTCTTGCTGCAGCATTGAAAAGCTTTGACGGAATATTTTTCGTCATTACATTATCAAAACGCTTCTTTTTCCAGCCGGAAACAATATCGTAATTATCTTCCATGACCATATTATACAGCTCCGGAATTTCTTCCGGAAAATCCTGAAGATCTGCATCCATGGTGATAATGACATCACCGTTTGTTCTTTCGAATGCAGCATGTAGAGCTTGGGATTTTCCGTAATTTTTAGAAAACTTGATGCCGTGAATCTGAGGGTGCTGAACTTTCAGATTTTCAATGATACTCCACGAAAGATCTGTGCTTCCGTCATCTACAAACCAGATTTCATAAGATAGGCTGTTTGTGGTACAAACCTTATCGATCCTTGAAAAAAGCTCTTCCAGAGAGGCTTCTTCATTCAACAACGGAATTACTATAGATAAATTCATTTAATTTTTGATAAAATTTATTCTTGATTGGTTTCTTGATAGATCGTTTTTGTTCTGAAAAACGCTCCGAAAAACAGGGACAAAACTACGTAAAATATAAGAATTGCAGCAAAATATCCGGAAAAATGACTAGCTGTAAGCATATCTTTTCCCTTCACAGCTTCCGGAGTAAAGCTTTGAAGCCTTTCTTTATATTTTTGGTCCAGTTCATCAATATCTTTCTGGTGTTTTAAAATTTTTCTGGCAGAGGTATATTCTTTGTCCAATTCTGCTTTCTGTCTTTGAACATATTGGTAATTCAAGAGTTTTTTAGCATCTGTATCTACAAAATTCAAAAAAGAATAAATGCTGAAAATGGAAAGAATTCCCCCGATAAACATAGGAACGAAAGCTCTTTTAAAAGCATTTTTGAAACTTACCACTCTATGATTATTCCAATAGGATTTCACTGACCAGAATGCAGTACCTGTGTATAAAACCGGCAAAACAAAAGCATTGATTTTCAATGATGTATCAAAATAATTAATTCCTGAGAAGTAATAGGCTATGAAAAAAACGATCATAGTTGCTATAAAAAGTATAATTCCTAATGTTGTTGGACTTTTCGTCATGATTTTTTTTTTATAAAATTTTATGAAAAATTATTGCTCTAAATTTCAGCATTTTAGCTCTGATAAAGCATTTTTACAATTATTTTTTTGTTAGATTATTTTCAAATTTATAATAAATTCCTATCTTTGCACCGGCAAGTCCTACACAACCAGCTCCTG
>JAFAAJ010000187.1 GCA_023426625.1 Bacteroidota bacterium | reverse complement strand
AGTAAATACAAATTGTCTCAGCAAAACCAAAAACGGGATTGCAATGATCAATGCAAATGCATACGGTAGATATCCTGAAAAACTAGTCATAATTTGAAGAGGCAAAATTACTAATAATTTGCTATTTCTCATCATTTTCAGAACGTTAATTTACCTGATTTTTGTCCTGAAACAGCAGTATTATCCCCGTTCTGGCTATATTATGATAACTTCAGGATTTTTTTGATCAGTTCTTTCTTTGAACTTACGATCACAGGATAGGGTTTGAGTTCCGGTCTGAATCCGCGGAAAAATTCTTCAATGGAAGGTACTTCACTGCCCTCAAAGTCGAAGATTTTTTGTTCGATATTTTTAGAAATGACATGATCTATAATTACCGATGCTCCGGAAAGTTTAATAAAATCTTTATTATTGAATGTTCCTAAAAGGGCAACCGTTTTTGGATCATGATAGGTCGCAATGGCATTAATAATTGTCTGTTTATAGTAAAATGCAGTTACTGTAAGAGCACCACTCTTCTCAAAATCAAGGAAAGTCTGTAAAAATTCCTGCTTATCTTTTTCAGTTTTGGCTCCTATTATATTCTCAGAAATAAAGTTGTAGGCTTCATTAAGGGTAACGTCACGAATTTCAGAATCCTCCTGCACAACTTCATCCAATCTCAATTTTCTTTTTCTTTTGGGGGAATATTTTTGCCTTACCTTTTCATATCGATCAGGAAAGATCAGGAAGTTTTGCCTCTGCATCAACGACTTTGTAAAAAGATTGGAGTCATTAAATGCATAATACCAGATATTATATTTCTTTTCAAAAGTCTGTAAGAACAGATCATTGAGGTTAATATCATCTTTCTTTGAAAATATACCTAATTGCTGGCAAAGTTTAGGATTAATGACAACTTTTAAGCCCATTTTCTTTATATAAGGAATAGGCATTACTGCTTCATAGTCTTTGTAAACCAGAATTTCCCACTGTTTTTTAGAGGTAATATCTAAAAATTCCTTAGAGGCTGAATATTTCCCCTGCTCGGAATTTTCCAGGCTTTCAGCATATTTCCTGAAATCAATTTCATGATATTTCAATCTTCTAATCATAGCAATCCTTCGTCTGAGAAGCTAAAATACGAACTTTGAGTAATAATTAAATGGTCTAAAAGCTGAACATTGAGAAGTTTTCCGGCTTCATGTATTTTTTGTGTAATATTCATGTCCTCACGGCTTGGTTTTAAACTTCCGGAAGGATGATTGTGAGCGATAATAAGCCCTGTAGAATAATGATCCAGAGCTGTTTTAAATAAAATTCTTACATCCACAACGGATTGGGTGATCCCTCCTTGTGTTAATTTTGAAATATGGATTACTTTATTGCTCTGGTTGAGGAATATCGCCCAAAACTCTTCCGATCGTAAGTCGGACAACTGGTTTTTAAATACCTGATAAGCATCGTTACTATTCGAAATAACAATTTTCTTTGATACCTCCTGACTGGCTTTTCTCCTTCCTATTTCCAAAGCCGCAGCAATGGATATTGCTTTCACTTCTCCTATTCCTTTGAATTTCATCAGATCTTTTACGGCAAGCAGACTAAGCTGGTTCCAGTTATGATCCACAGAGGCCAATATTTTCCTGGCAAGCTCCACTGCTGTTTCGTCTTTGTTTCCGCTTCCCATGATAATAGCCAATAGTTCCGAATCCGAAACCGAGCTTTTACCTTTCTGTAAAAACTTTTCACGGGGTCTGTCGTCTTCTGCAAGATGTTTGATAGGCATTCTAAAAAGAGTATGAGTTATGAGTTATGAATTAATAGAATGCATATAAAATGATCGGTTTTTTAGACTGATCAATGTATTTTGCAGTTTGACTGAATGCATTGGATGAAAGCATCGGACAACCTAAACTTAAACATGCAGGCTCATTACTTTCTTTATCCGGAATACAAGAATAAGAATGTAGAACGATGGCTCTTTTTCTGGCGTTGCTGTTGGAACTGTCCAGGCCATTTAGGCGATAAGACTTCCCGAATTGCCCTACATAGTTTTCACGGATCTCATACTTTCCTAAAGACGATTGATAAGATCCTTCGACATTACTGAACGCCAATTTATCAGAGTTGGCAATAACAGATCCTGAACCATGAGAAACAATGGCTTTTTGAAGGATTTTATTGTTCTTCAGGTCATACACAAAGTACCGGTACTTCCCTGAATGAATTTTAAAATTAATGAAAACAGCAATATCCTGATTGTAGTTTTTGCCTTTCAGATAGTTTTTGATTTCCAGAATCTTCGATTCCGGCAATGCGGTATTTTTTTCCTGCGCATGAAAACAGCAACAGGAAACCATAAAGAGAAACAGGAATATAATTTTTTTCATCATCGGTAAAGTGTGTTTTTATTCAATAATCATCCCGTCTTTCATCACCAGTTTTCTGTCTGTAATTTCTGCTAAATGAGGGTTGTGTGTTACAATGACAAATGTCTGGTTATATTTATCTCTCAGATGAAAAAACAAACTGTGGAGATCATCTGCATTTTTCGAATCAAGGTTACCGGTAGGCTCATCGGCAAAAATGATCTTCGGAGAATTGATCAAGGCTCTTGCCACCGCTACTCTTTGCGCTTCCCCCCCGGACAATTGGTTGGGTTTATGATGCAATCTTTGTTCTATTTTTAAATCTTCAAATAAAGCATAGGCTTTCTCAAGGGCTTCTTTTTCATTAGCACCTGCAATTTTAGTAGGTAACAGAACGTTTTCCAAAGCGGTAAACTCCGGAAGAAGCTGATGGAACTGAAATACGAAACCTATATTCTGATTTCTGAATTTAGAGAGCTGCTTGTCGTTCATATTGATGAAAGACTCCTTAGCAATTGTAATTTCGGTATCATAATGTTTAGAATTCGTAGGCTGATCCAGCGTTCCCAGAATCTGCAAAAGCGTAGATTTTCCCGCTCCGGATTCCCCCACAATAGATACCACTTCCCCTTCTTTGATATGGATGTCAACCCCTTTTAATACTTCTAAATTCCCATAAGATTTATGGATATTCCTTGCTTTAATCATGATTCAAAAATAGTAATTTGATTTTGAAATTCAAGTACAATTTATAAATCAATATGTTAAAATTTCAAACAACACCCAACAAAAAACCTCTCGAAGTGAGAGGTTTTAATATTTTAAATATCAAGAAATTACAGTAACAGAGTTAAAGGATTTTCAAGATAAGTTCTTAATGTTTGTAAGAATTCAGCACCAGTTGCTCCATCTACTACTCTGTGGTCGCAAGCTAATGAAAGTTTCATCGTGTTGCCTACTACGATCTGACCGTTTTTAACAATCGGTTTTTCAATGATCGCTCCTACAGAAAGGATCGCTGAGTTTGGCTGATTAATGATACTTGTAAAGGTTTCAATTCCGAACATTCCCAAATTGGAAATAGAGAATGTTGAACCTTCCATTTCATTTGCCTTAAGACCTTTAGATTTAGCTCTTGAAGCCATATCTTTTACGGCAGCAGAAATTTGCGTATAGCTCATCTGATCTGTATTCTTAAGAACAGGAACCACCAATCCGTCAGGAATAGCCACCGCTACCCCAATATTGATATTTCCTCTGTGAATGATCTTATCTCCTGCCCAGCTTGAATTCACCTGCGGATGTTTTCTTAAGGCAATCGCTGTTGCTTTAATGATCATATCATTGAAAGAAATTTTTGTATCCGGTAAAGAATTGATCTCTTTTCGTGCCTCAATGGCTTTATCCATGTTGATCTCTACCATCAGATAGTAGTGAGGAGCAGAGAATTTACTTTCAGAAAGACGTTTAGCAATAACATTTCTTACCTGTGAGTTTGGAGTCTCTGTATCTTCTCCCTGAACAAAGTTTACAGCAACTTCTGCTGCTGCGCTTGTTGCCGAAGCAGATGCAGTCGCTTTTGCCTGAGAAGGCTGATAATTTTCAATATCTTTTTTAACGATTCTTCCGTTTTCTCCTGATCCCTGAACACTATTAATGTCAACACCTTTTTCCTGAGCCATTTTTTTAGCTAAAGGAGAAATAGCCACTCTGTCAGAAGATGAAGAATTTACAGCCGAAGCCACTTTTTCTTCCGCTTTAGCATCTGTTTTTTGTTCAGCTGTTTTTTCTGCAGATTGAGCTTCAGCTTTTGGAGCACCAATACCTGAAACGTCAGTTCCTTCAGGGCCAATAATTGCCAATACAGAATCTACCGGAGCACCACCACCTTCTTCTACTCCCTGTTTCAATAACACCCCATTGAATTCAGATTCAAAATCCTGAACGGCTTTATCTGTTTCGATTTCTGCAAGGATATCGCCTTCTTTTACGGTATCACCTACGTTTTTGTGCCATTTCGCTACCTTACCTTCCGTCATGGTATCAGAAAGACGAGGCATTGTGATCACTTCTACTCCTGCCGGAACTCCTGTAGCAGCTTGCTCCACAGCAGTTGAGTTATTTTCTGTTCTTGATTCTTCTTCAGATTTTTTTTCTTCTGAACCCGTGTTGGAAGCGCTTCCACCTGTTAATCCAGAAATATCTTCTCCTTCATTCCCGATAATTGCCAAAACAGTATCTACGGCAGCAGCGTTTCCTTCTTCCACTCCTACGTATAAAAGGGTTCCTTCAACCTCAGATTCAAAATCCTGAACTGCTTTATCTGTTTCGATTTCAGCAAGAATATCTCCTTCCTTTATTTTATCGCCTACTTTTTTATGCCATTTTGCCACCTTACCTTCCGTCATGGTGTCGGAAAGACGAGGCATTGTAATTACTTCTGCCATAATTTTCTAATATGATAATCTGTTAATGTGATGATGTGAGAATTAAAAATAATTAACTCATTTTCAAATCCTCAAATTATCTAATTATTAATTTTCTAATTTATCTAAGAATGGGTAATCTTCCTGAGCGTAAACATATTCATAGATCTTGTCTGCTGTAGGATATGGAGAATTTTCCATGAATTCTACACATTCTTCCACAAAGTCTCTTGATTTGTTATCTAAAGCATCCAGTTCTTCTTCCGTAGCCCAGTTGTTGGCTAAAATTCTTTGTTTTATCAACTCGATAGGGTCATCGTTTTTATGAAGAGCTACTTCTTCTTTGCTTCTGTATGGTTCTGCATCAGACATAGAGTGTCCTCTGTAACGGTATGTTCTTGCCTCAATGAAAGTAGGCCCGTCTCCTCTTCTTGCTCTTTCAATCGCTTCATAAGCAGCTTCTGCCACTTTTTCAGGATCCATTGCATCTACCGCAAGACAAGGCATTTCGTATCCTAATCCTAATTTATAGATATCTTCGTGATTAGCTGTTCTTTTTACAGAAGTTCCCATCGCATACTGGTTGTTTTCAACCACAAATACTACAGGAAGTTTCCAGTTCATCGCCATATTGAATGTTTCGTGCAATGAACCCTGTCTTGCCGCTCCATCTCCAAAGAAACAAATGTTTACAGCTTTTCTGTCAAAATATTTATCTGCGAAAGCAATACCTGCTCCCAAAGGAATTTGTCCCCCTACAATACCGTGACCTCCATAGAAACGGTGTTCTTTACTGAAAATGTGCATAGAACCACCCATACCTCCGGAAGTTCCTGTTGCTTTTCCGCAAAGTTCCGCCATGATTCTTTTAGGGTCTACTCCCATTGCCATTGGATGGATATGACATCTGTAAGCAGTAATCATACTATCTTTGGTAAGATCCATTGCATGTGTAAAACCTGCCGGAATAGCTTCCTGACCGTTATACAAATGTAAGAAACCTCTGATTTTTTGTTTTAGATAAAGAGAACGGCATTTGTCTTCAAACCTTCTCCACATTGTCATATCTTCATACCACTTCAGGTATACCTCTTTCGAAAATTCTTTCATGTGTTAGCTCTTTGCTTATTTATTATGAAATAGTTGAGCAAAATTATAAAAAAAACTTTGTTTTTATTGTATACATAACCAATTGTTTTTTGAGTTTAATCTTATATTTGAATTTTAAACTTATTATGGCAGATCAACAACCTTCGTACACGCATAAAATTTCAAAAATTATCTCAGACTTTTTCAATCCGCTGGTTTCTTTATTTATATTTTTCGTGTATATGAGCATTCAGATCTATTCCCTGAATGATTCTCTGCGGTATTTCCTTCCTATATTTTTAATGATCATTCTTCCTGTCATTATCTGGCTGATCTGGAATGTGAAGACCGGAAGATATACCAACATGGATGTTTCTAACCGGGTTCAGAGAAAAACACTGTACATTTTTATAGCGGTCTGTGTGGTTTCGTACCTTATTTTCCATTATGTAAGGAACGGACTTTTGGATCTTGTGATGTTATTTATCTTAATTCTCTTATTTGCATTACAGATCAGCAATTTTTATATTAAAAGGTCTAAGCATACGGCTTTCAATGTGTTTGTGGCCGCTTTATTTTTTGCGATGGATTGGAAAGCCGGACTTTTTTGGCTGGGAATTGCTGTCTTGGTGGGACTTACAAGAGTCATTTTAAAAAGACATACTGTACAAGAAGTATTTATGGGTGCGGGAATAGCTTTTGTGGTATCTTTTATTTATCTTTATTCTAATATACAGCTTCAACATTAATTTGATATGAAAATAAATCATCTTACCTCTGCCGAAGAAAATCTAATGAAACTTTTCTGGAAGCTTGATTCTTTTTATCTGAAAGATATTATGGAACAGCATCCCGAACCAAAACCACATCAGAACACGGTTTCCACTTACCTTAAAATACTGGTTGAAAAGGGCTATTTATCTACAGCAAAAGAAGGAAGAATATTCAGGTATACCGTTGCAGTTCCTGTGGAGGAATACAAAAAGTTCCTGCTGAAGGAGCTTACCAATAATTTCTTCAATAATTCAGGAAAGGAGATCCTGCAATTTCTCGTTAATGAAAATCTAATTTCCCAAAATGATCTGAGAGATTATTTCGATTTGAAAATTGAAA
>JAFAAJ010000119.1 GCA_023426625.1 Bacteroidota bacterium | reverse complement strand
TTTTCCTTTCTCAGAGGCAATATCCGAATCGCTGGTCAGTTCCACGCCGAACAAAGGCATTCTCGGGTAAAAAATATCACTGGAATGGAAGAGGTCAATAGGGAAGTTGGATATACTTCCGCCATCTATGAATACTCCTACAGGATTGATGTCTTCCGGTTGTGTATTCATCCAGAATTTCCATGCATATTTCACGGAATCATCATTTTTGTTAATGGTCTTTTGAAAAGGCTCAAAGAAAAACGGCACCGACATGGAAGCACGTACAAATTCCGCCGGACTTATTTTCTTCAGTTCTTCTTCAGACCAGTACAAATTGGCCATGGTGGGAAGTTCTACCTTTATTTTGGCATTAATATCCGTAGTGATAACAATATATTCGGATTTTAAAAGATAAAAAGGATTGTTTTTGTAATAATCATTATTTACAGCACTGTCATAGAATATTTTGTACCGGGTCTGGTCGATGTGTTCGCTGTTGTTTACCCTGATCTCTTCAATGCTGTTCAAGGCAATGGCATAATATTCCATACCGTTGCCATAGCGGTAGTTGAGGTTGAGCTTATGCTCTTTCTGAACAAATCTTTCATTAAGTTCAGCGACTGTTTTTATTCCGAAACCGTTCATTACATCCGTCATCTGATTCAGGAAAGTATCTCCGGGATTGAGTCCGCTGTTATTTTTTTTGAAGTCATTATAAAATTTTTTAAAATAAAAAAACGAAATGATGATCGGGATCAAAGGCAACAGGAAAAGAAGTTTAGCACGTAAAGTAGTTTCCGAAGGAATGGCAAAAGGGGCAATAATGAGAATCGCCATAATCACAGCCGCAATTGTAACATTGATTTTGATGAAATTCTTGTTATTCAGCATGGCATGAATGGTCGTTTTTACATAATTTTTTCCATCCATGAAATCTGCAAAATTCCAGTTGAAAAGAATGTCCTTGATGATATCACTTTTCGCTTCTTCCTTGGTTTTACAGGCGGCAATGAGCATTGTATTGATGGCTCCTGCGCTGGTTCCCGCGATTTTAAGGAACCTGATTCCGAAAATCTCAAGTCCGTACAGATAACCCACAAGTGCGCTACCCCAGACTCCGCCACCTTCCTGTACAAATTCCACATACTGGTTTCCATCGGCATCCAGCAGATCCGAGAATTCTTTGGATGAAATATTCTCGTGCAGTGCCATGAGTTTATCTTTAGATTCCTGAGTCAGGAATTTTTCTTCAAGAATTTGGGTAAGTGTGTCGGTTTTCATAGTTATTTTGGTGTTATTTTAATGATGCAAAAACAATTATAAAGCTATTTTGTCATAGACAAACCGAAATACTTTTTTCATCTTTGTATTTAACATAATAATTGAACGCTGCGGTTCTATTTATACTATAAAAATAATCACAACTGATGATTGAATCTTCCGTGGTTTTCCCCTAAATCATTAGTGAAATCACCATTGTTTCCTTCTCGCATAGATGAAGGTAATAATAACGATCAGTGCCATCAAGCCTAAAGTGAAGAAATAACCGTATTTATGATGAAGTTCAGGCATATGATCGAAATTCATTCCATAAACTCCGGCAATAAAGGTGATTGGGAGGAAATAAACAGAATAAACCGCCAGGACTTTCATTACCTGATTGGCTTTCTGATCCGATAATGCCAAAAACATGGAAATAAGGTTTGTGATCTGAGCATTCAGGTGATCGAAATCAGCGACCACGTCCTTATGTTTATCCTTTAAATCAAATACTTCAGATTCCTGTAATCCCAAAAGCCGGAATTTATCAATGGCATCTGTAGAAATGGTAAGGACACGGGAATTCAGTCCGGATTTTCTTTTCAGCTTATACAGCCTTCTGATCTGGTTTGTATGATTGGTAGTTTTCAGGAAAATTTCGTTTTCAATATTATCCATGGTTTCCATCAGGCTTACCGATTCATCATCAAAACTTTTCATGATCAGTAAAGCGATCATCAAAGCAATTTTCCTTGGGTTGGTTTCTGTATTAGAAGCGGAAAGATGTTTTTTCGTTTCAGAGATGCTCCTTGTTTTCATCCTGTGAACTGTGATTATGGTGTCTCCCAACAGAAAAATGCCGATCTTGGTGCTGATATCGCTGATCGTGTTGAGATTCCTTCTTTCAAGTTCGGTGCTTTCACGGAGCAGGAAGAATTTTACGTTGCCGTCTTCTTCATATTTAGGTAAATGGTTCGGATCCAGTGTATCCTCCAAAAGCAGATTGTTGATCTCATATCTTTCATGAAGGAATTTCAGATCTTCTGCAGTAGGAGCTTCCACATCCACCCATTCGCAGTGAGTATCTCTGTATATTGTGTTGATTGGCATAAAGTAAAAATAGTAATAATTTGAAAAACGATGTACTAAATAAATTTTATATTTGCTCAAAATTAACAAAGTATATGATTAAAAGTAACATAAAGGGAATCGGATTTTATGTACCTGATAATGTTGTAACGAATGATGATCTGGCTAAATTGATGACCACCAATGATGAGTGGATCACCGAAAGAACAGGGATTAAAGAAAGAAGACATAGAAAAAACAGAAATGATTCTCAGGAAACCACTGCATACTTAGGGTTTAAAGCTTCCGAAAAAGCCATTGAAAAGGCAGGTTTAACATCGAAAGATATTGATTATATTATTTTCGCAACTCTTTCTCCGGATTATTTTTTTCCGGGGTGTGGAGTCTTGCTTCAGGATATGTTGGGTTGTGATACCATCGGAGCTTTGGATGTAAGGAACCAGTGTTCCGGATTTGTATATGCGATGAGTGTTGCGAATGCTTTCATTAAATCAGGAACGTATAAAAATATTTTGGTGGTAGGAGCGGAGATCCATTCTTTCGGATTGGATTTTTCTGATGAAGGTAGAGGTGTTTCTGTGATCTTCGGAGATGGAGCAGGAGCGATTGTACTTTCCGCTACGGAAGATGAGAATGCGGGAGATATTTTAGCTGTAAATATGCATTCGGAAGGGAAATATGCCGATGAATTGTGTACACAGTTCCCGGGTTCTAAATTCGGATGGAGTGACAGAATGAGAAAAGAGCCGGAAAATGTAACAAACAAGGAGGTGTATCCGATCATGAACGGTAACTTCGTATTCAAACATGCCGTGACAAGATTCCCGGAAACGATGCAGGAGGCTTTACAAAAAGCAGGAAAGACAATTGAAGATCTGGATATGTTTATCCCGCATCAGGCGAATCTTAGAATTGCCCAGTTTGTTCAGCAGAAATTTGGTTTACCGGATGAAAAGATCCATAATAATATCCAGAAATACGGAAATACTACCGCTGCGTCTATTCCTATTGCATTAAGTGAAGCGATTGAAGAAGGTAAGATCAAAAGAGGAGATTTGGTGCTTCTTTCAGCTTTCGGAAGTGGTTTTACCTGGGGAAGCGTTTTATTTGAGTATTAACAGGCAAAAAGAAAGATTTGCTGTTTAAATAAAAAAGTCCGCGGAATATTTCTGCGGACTTTCTATTTCAATTAAAGTGTATTCAATAATTTTTCGGTGTCGGTATAATCCTGTCCGGTACTTTTGGCAAGCGCTATAGATTTTTCAGCCCAGATTTTAGCATTCTTTTTATCTCCGATCTTATTGTAGAGATTTGCTAAAGTATCTGTATTCGCATGATTCTGATTTTTGTTTACGGATTCCTGCGCCCATGCCAATGCGGTTTCAAGGGAAGTTTTGTTGTTTACATTTTCAAAGAAATTCCACGCTGCAGAATTCAACTCTTCGGAACTTGCCGTAGAATAATCCTTGTAGTTTTCTAAAGTCAGTTTCTCATAAGTTGTAAAATCTTTCTCTTTTAAGGCTCTGCTTGATTTTACTTTATGTAAAACCTTTGTAGCTTCTTCTTTGCTTAAAAACTCCTGAGTCTCGGCAAAGAAATAGTTTTCATTCCACGTTTTACTTTCGGTATCGTAAGATTTTTTAATGACGGTATTTAGCCTGATATTTTTATCAAACTTGTCATATTGAACAGCAGGCATCACTTTTGTGATCTCCGCCTTTCTTCCTTCAAACACTTTATACAATGGACTTTCTGTATTCTTTGTTGCGGTAAGCAACATCTGGATGTCTTCCTGGTTGAATTGTTTTTTCATACCAAAATAGCGGTCCAATACCTTTGCGGTAAAATCAGGATCACTGTATAATGTAAGACCGGCAAGATTTTTCAGGAACTCGGGATCACTTTCACCACTTTCAAACTTCTGCTTTAATGATGTCAGTTTTTTGTTTGGATCTTCAGCATCTTTAGCAAACTGAATGAAATCGTTTTCTTCCACATATCCTAATGTTCTGTGTACAACTTCACCATCTCCGTTAATGAATAGATAAGTAGGAAAGGCTGAAACACTATATTTTTTTGCAAGGGCGATTCCTTCTCCCTTTTCCATATCAATTTTAGCATTGATGAAATGACTGTTGTAATAATCTC
>JAFAAJ010000325.1 GCA_023426625.1 Bacteroidota bacterium | reverse complement strand
ATCGGTCGTTTTTATTTTCCTTCAAAATCTTTGGAATGCTTCCGGATAATTTTTTCACTTGTTTAATGAAATGGGATTGATCGAAAAAATTGCTGTCCGGGAATAAATCACCGTTTTTAATTTGTTGAAATGTAGATCTGAAACGCAGGATATCACAATAGGCTTTCACAGAAAGTCCAAAACGCAAATTAAAATACCGATTCATCTGTCTGCTGCTCCAGCCAACTCTTTCCGAAAGCTCATGAATCGTAATTTCTCCGTTACGTGTATAAATTAGATCAAATAATTTTTGTTTTCTGGTATCGATAGAGTCGGGGAGCAATGATTGAATGATTTGAGTCGCTTTAGAACAGAATAAGTCGAAATCCTCCAGATCTGTTTCTTCAAAATTCCAAAAATTTGAAGGTAAACTTTGAGCGCTATCAAGCACATTAGCCAGTGAGTTTTTAAATATATAATCAGCAGCGAGGAGCCTGAAGCTTATGACAAACATGGTGAATTTGTTTTGTAGTAGTGCTGTCTTTGGCTGTGTTTCAATTCCCAGCAAATCTATTTTGAAAGGTTGGTCAGCAGGTTTCATCAAAACGATATCTATTCTTCCATCAGGTAAAATCACCCACTCTTTTTCCGTTTCGAATCGGTTTTCTAACATCCAGAAACTTTCAACAAAGCTCGAAATAGGTTCTTCAGGCTTAGTTTTTCTGAAGTAAAAATCATTATTCGCCATGATTTGTTTATGATACAATTGTTTTTATGATATTCTGCTTACGGAAAAACTACATTTCAATTTTGAGTTTAATCCCACATTTTGCCAAACGCCATGCTATCTGCTGGTTTTTTACTTAATGTTATTACGGATTAATTCTTTTAAAATCAAAAAGTTAGATTCGCTCATCGATTTTCTAGGAAAAAGGAAATCGATAGATCCTTCTATTCTAATAAAATCTTCACCCAATTCCACTTTTTTAAACTCACTCCATCTTACAATCGTTTCATTTCCATCCTGAATCAAAGCTAAATAACTATCATTAACTAGTAATTCATGAGAAGTGAATTTTGAAATGACATTCAAGTACTTTATTACGCTTTGTTTCCATTTTAACACTTGATGCACATTTAATAATAAATGTACAGCCGAAAGAATAAAAATCAAAAGAAATACATAAAAAAATCCCCAATTGCTTGAAGTCAATGAACTATTTGAATATGTGAAAAGTAATATAATTCCCAATATAAAAGACGTTGCCGTCTTTGCTCGTGTCAAAGGTGAAAAAAATAAACTGCCCTGATTTTCTTTAAAGTAAATTTCTTCAAAATCTTGTCTATTAAAATTTAATATTGTCTTAAGTTCCATAATTTACTTTATAATGAGAAGTTGGAAAAACTTGCAGAACATCTGACGAAGTCGAGCCAATACTGCTAACTTACAAAAAAATGCAGAATTGAAAAGCATGAGCAGAAAGAATGAAAAATCTACTTTTCAATTTTGCACTTAACCTCGCATTTTGCGACAAAAAAAGGAAAAATCGTAGATTCACCGTAGGTAAACTTTCAATTTCTCCCTTATCCCGCCATTTCGCCAATACGATCCTATGTTTGTAATTCCTTAAATTAATATATCAAAACAATAGAAAAGAAAGAACCAAAATGAGCAAAATAAGATAGGCAATACGATTGAGTTTTTAAACTTCACTAATTATCCCTGCTCATTTCTTGCTAAAAACCGTGTTAGCCGTAGTATTTTTATTTGTTAGTATAATTTTGATTTTTTTATGATATGAATTCCACCTACACTATAAGCGAGGCTTATCGGTATAGTTTTTCCTTGCAAATGAAAATTTCCACTATGAAATGGAGTTATGCGTTCGTCTATTAGAAAAAAATAATTCTCTTTATCTATTAATATATCAAGATTCTTATTTGTTAGTTCAACTTGTTCAATATATTCTACAAATCCAAGTTCATATAATTCAGGAATAGTAACTTTTTCTCCATTAAGTTCACAAACGTGTTTTTCTCCAAGTCCAGGCATTCCAAACCACGGCATTGCTTGTCCCACTTGGACTGAGAATTTTGAAGTATCTCCCTGAAATAAAAAATACTTGATTTCGAAATTTTGAAAAATAGGAGGTAACGATTTTTTTGGAAATGGTTCTTCTGCTTTCCAAAAAAACATTACTTTGTTTTGCCATTCTTGGTCATTTCTATCTGTATAAACTAAATTATCAGTCCAATAATGTGTATAAAGTTGCCCAGTTCTTAATAAAATTATAGAGGATTCTATTTTGCTTTTCTGTTTTTCAGTTAGATTTCTTAGAATTTTATATCCAATATTGTCATGAGTTGAAATGAATTTATCTCCTTTCTTTAATTGAATATTTTCAGTTGTTTTAGAATTATCGTGGTTTTGTTTCTTTCCAAAAAGGTTATCAAAAAATCCCATAATTTAATTTCTTCAAAAATGTTTTTTTTGTTTGGTGTGGTCGGTTTGGTAATATTACGCCTAACAAAAAAGTGTTGGCGAAGTGCGGGAAAACCTTGAACTTTAGTTCAATTTTATACCAATCGTAGCCGATATTTTTTCCATGAAACTAAGCTAATAAAAAAATGTGGAATAGAAAAATAGCGGCGGCAAAGTAGGAGAGGATTTTCAATTCCGTTGTAAATCCCGCATTTTGCCAATACAATGTTGTACGACAGCTATGTTATTCCTCAATTTTGGTTCTAAAATATCCATTTCCATAAACTATGTGCTTATTTGGAGGGGAGTTGTTATGTTCTAAAACAAAATCAATTTTTCCATATATACTATCTCCAACTTTATAGAATCTTTTGTTTAAAATTACATTTTGTTTAAGCATCTTAAATTCAAGTTCTGGACTATTATCAGGAACAACATCTGTAAATGAATATGGATTGATTTTATATCGTCCATATAAATAATCAATATCATATCCACCACCACTATATCCACTACTAAAACCGATACTAATTCTTATTTTTCCGTCTTTTTTTCGAGCTCTGCAATTATTGAAACCCGCAATCTTTATTTCTTCAGGTGTTTTTGGTTTTTGGTCAGCGTAAAATAAGACTGTTGAACTCTTTTTTCTTGGTATAGAATCATAAATTTCAGTTCCATTAATAATTTCTTTTTGAGAATCCATTACTCGAAATATTTTTTCATTTTTAATATTCGAATCAATTATTGCAGGAGTTAATTTTGAATAAACTGTAAGATAATAATACAATACAAATCCAATTAAAATTAATGCTATGAAAATCGAGATAAATTTTAATATTTTCATTTGATTTTAAGCGAAATATTTGTCAATAGTTGCGTACAACGGGCCGCGGCTTGGCTAAATTTAATAAAAAAACAAAAGCGAAAGCTTTTGGCGGATAAAATAGGAGAGGATTTCAATTCTGTTTGTAAATCCCGCATTTTGCCTTAGCGGAAGTATTTTCTATATATTAGTTGTAAATCTACATTTTGGAAAATTTTCACAATCAATGAATCTACCATATTTTCCATTTTTTTTCTAATAATTTTCCAGCACATTTAGAGCAAATTTTGTCTTTCTGGGTTTGTTTGCTTTTAATTTTGGATTTTTAGTTTTTTGTGCTAGAAGAATTTCTTCAATGATTTTATTTTTTTGGTCATATTGTTTTATTGTTCTAATCAAAGAATTTGTCTGAATAACATCTGTAAATGTGTTTGTTTTTAGAGTTGATTTTTTAGTAAATACAATTATTGAAATATATTTTATAGCTTTATACTGTTTTAAAATATGTTTCAATGAATATATATGACCTTGATTTTGAAGAATTGGATTATTTTCTTTTTATACTTATAAATAATTTGGGTCCAATACTTGTCTTTCTCATGTCCTATAATCCATCCTTTGTAATTTTTTGTTTCAATTACGAGTATTCCGTAATCTGAAACGATAATGTGATCTATTTGCGAAATAGAATCCTTGATATTAATTGTTACATTATTTAAAACAGTATATTCTTCAAGATTTAATCTGTTTAAAATATTTGAGACCTCATTTTCGCCGAGTTTACCTTTTATTTTTGGAATAAAATAATATCTAAAAAAAAACAAAAATTAAGGCTAAAATTACAATAAAAGCAATTTTTATACTATTATCCATAATGTTGTATAATATTTCCGCTAACGGTTTTCAGCTTGGCGTAGTGGCGGATTTTTAGCACAAAAGTTCAATCGAAGAACTGCACTTGAACCTACCACAAAACTGTCATACGAAGCACTGCACCCGCCATTACGCCAAACTGATGTTATGCGGTCGGCTTTCATTTTTTCTTAATTTTTGAAATTGTCTTTCCTATTGATTTTGTCGGTTTGTCCATATCTTTTATTGCAAAGTCAATGGCTTCTTGTATCAACGACTTTACTTTTCCGTTTCTGTAATCACTTGTTTTCTTTACGTCAATGTGCCTGATTAAATTCCCTGTTCCTGTCAAAAGTTTATTAGGGTCTTTCAGAAGTGTCCCTTTGTTAAAGCCCAGGTTTAGGTGATTTGTATAAATTGGCAACATACAAAAAGCGTCTGATAACTTGTCTGAGATTGAAAAGACTGCTGTCAAGGCGTGAGTATGATAAACAAGTTCGTTACAGTCTGGATGTAACTCCAAAATGTATTCTCGCAAGTCTTTAAATAGGTCAATTACTTCTTGGTCTTTAAAGTCCAACAAGAATTGAAAGTCTGGATGAATTGGTCGTGAAGTTTTCATCTTGCTGAATTGTCATATTGCATTCCACAAATCAGGTTGCCTTCTGTGTCCAAAAACTTGGCAATGTATCCAACATACGGAACGGCTGTCTTTGGCATTACAACTTGTCCACCATTACTTTTTACCTTTTCTATGATTTCGTCAATGTTTTCAACGCCAATCGTGCATTCCAAGCCAATAATCTTGTCAGGGATTGGTGAATACTGTCTTGATTGCAATGCTCCAATTAGTTCTCCATTTTCAGACTTGTCAGCCTTGATTTGCAAAAAGTCACCTTGTCCGTAGGAGTTGAAACCCCAATCAAATACTCCGTCATAAAAGTTTTTTGCCCGTTCAATGTCGTCAATGTGAATGGCAAAATGTGTCATTTTGTTTTTCATGTTTTCTTATTCTTAGTTGCTACTTTTTTTCTTTTTATCATTTACATATTCCAAAATATCAGCAGGCTGGCAGTCTAAAGCCTTGCAAATGGCTTCTAACGTGCTAAAGCGAATAGCTTTTGCTTTTCCCGTTTTTAAAATGGAAAGATTTGAAAGGGTTAGTTCAACTTTTTCTGATAGCTCATTAAGCGACATTTTTCGCTTCGCCATCATCACATCTAAGTTTACAATGATTGGCATAGCTTATACAGTTAAATCGTTTTCATTTTGAATATCAACCCCTTTTTTGAAAATAATAGCGATGATATAGATTACAGCCCCCATTAAAATGAATGCCTGACTATCTGTCCAAAATGTACTTACGTTTTCGGGAACAAAACCGTGATGCATTAAATTCTTAACTAATTGTCTGCCGATGTAGCTTAATAATCCAATTGAAAGGGTATAATAACTTATTTGTGAAATTTGTTTGGCAACAAAAGTGCTGAAAGGCTTTTTCAAGTCCATTTTGTGCATTAGCCTAATCACTGCGTAAAACAAGTAAGCTTTTAAAATTGCAATGATTAGAATAAAACTATAGATGCCGAAAAAAGCCATTTTACTGTCTCGATACATTTGAATTAAGTCCAGCTTTTGATAGAGATTTGGGATAATTTCAGGTTTGTAAAGACTGAAAAAGAAATTTACTAATAAGCCTCCTGCCTCGATAGATAAGCCTACAAAAATGAGCCAAGACACGATGTATAAGGCCCAAAAAACGAAGTTTGTTGTTTTTGACATCTTTTTATAATTTTAAATTGATGTCGCAAAGGTAATAAATAATTATTGATAAACAATAAAAATTTACTAATAAATACAAAATTCGACAATTATTGTCACTAAATAGTAGAGAAAATAAGGTTTTGGGTGTGTCGAATGTTGATAGGGGTGTCGGTTTAAGCTGCCGCATAACGGAAAAAGTATTGGCGAAGTGCGGGCTTAATTTGAACGAAAGTTCAAGTTCAGACCAATCGTAGCCAATATTTTTTCAATGGAACTAAGTTAATTAAAAATGTGGAATTGGAAAATATTGGCGTCTAAAAAAGTAGAGTATTGCAACTTAGAATTTAATCCCGCATTTTGCCAATACAATGTTATGTGCAGTTTCTATTCTTCATTTA
>JAFAAJ010000182.1 GCA_023426625.1 Bacteroidota bacterium | reverse complement strand
CCCGGCGCTTCCTAAAGCGGTGTTATTAGCTACCAAAGCATTCACTTCTTTGTTATCTCTGGTTCTTCCGCCTCCAAAATCCGTTTCTATAGCTCCTGGAGCCACTACATTGGCTTTGATTTTTCTGGAACCTAATTCTTTTGCCATATATTTCGTTAACATTTCTACAGCGGATTTCATGGAGCCATAAACCGATGATCCCGGCAATGCAAATCTTGCCAATCCCGATGAAATATTGATAATTCCGCCACCATCATTTACAAAAGGCAACAGTTTCTGAGTTAGAAAAAACACCCCTTTGAAATGAATATTAAAAATTTCGTCAAGCTGTTCTTCCGTTGTATCCATCAGAGGGGAATATAAAGCGATTCCTGCATTATTAACAAGATAATCTATATTTGAACTTCCGGTATTTTCCTTAACATGATGGGTAACCTGCTGTACAAATGTTTCAAAGCTTTTGATATCGGAAGTGTCCAATTGAAATGCAGCAGCATTTCTTCCCATCTCCTGAATTTCTTTCACTACCGCTTCGGCTTCATCTTTGCCGTTCTTGTACGTAATGATGACATCCAATCCTTTTTGTGCGATCTTAATTGCTGAATTTTTTCCTAAACCACGACTTCCGCCGGTTATTAATGCGATTTTGGTTCTTGTATCCATTGTTTTATTATTTTATAGTACAAAGTTGAGGCATTTTGGACGTGAAATGTTTGCTTCAATCAAACTGAAATTTGCAAAAATCAAATCAGGTCCGGAATTCCAATGGAGTTACGGATGTTTTTCTCTTGAAAAAGTTGGAAAAATGAGCGAGTTCTTCAAATCCAAGCGCAAAAGATATTTCCGAGACACTCCATTTTGTTTGTTTCAACAATATTTTAGCTTCCTGAGTAAGGCGGTCTGCAATGAATTCCGTAGTGGTTTTTCCGGTACTTTCTTTTATTTTCTTGTTAAGATAGTTAACATGAATCGCCAATCTGTCGGCATAATCTTTTGCTGTTCTGAGCTGAAGTCTCTGTTCTGACGTTTCGATAGGAAACTGCCTTTCAAGAAGTTCTATAAATAAAGATACAACTCGCAGTGAAGCATCATTGGCAGTTGATATTTTTGCAGCAGGCTGTAATTTTTGTCCGTAATGAATGAGCTCAAGCACATAATTTCTGATCAGGTCATATTTAAAAATATAATCCGAACTGATCTCAGTTTTCATCTTGGAAAATATGATCTCCAGTTCTTCCGCCTGCTCATCACTGATTTCAAATATAGGAATACTTCCCGGCTGAAATATGGGAAGTTCTTCCAGTGAATTCTGAAACCTGCTTTTGATAAAGAAATCTTCCGTAAACACACAAAAACTTCCGGATTGTTCTGGATCTTCAGGAATCCAGTGATACGGAACTTTAGGAGTTGCAAAAAGAAGGGCATTGCGTTCTATTGCAATTATTTTATCCGCATATTCCGCTTTATTTTTACCTCTTATCATACTTATTTTATAATACTTTCTTCTGTTATATGGCATTTCAGAGGTGGTTCTTACCCTTTCGATGGTAGGTGCAATATCAAATATATTGAAGTGTCCTATATCTTTGTGCAATCCCTTCGGAAAGATGCTTTCGAGGTCTTTTCCCAGTTTGGCTGTCATTTCCTTGTAGAAATCTTCCAGAGAAGTATGTGTGATTTTTTCCATGACATCAGGATTTGTAAAATTCAAATATACGAAGTTAATGAAATATGAAATTTATAATATACGGATTCGTTTAATCCTTATTTATTCATGCAAAAACGCTCCCAAATTCTTGGAAGCGTTTTTTAATTACTATAACTAACTTTAATACTTTCTTATACGTTGAATCTGAAGTGCATAATGTCTCCGTCCTGAACTACATATTCTTTTCCTTCTACAGAAAGCTTTCCTGCTTCTTTCACCTTAGCTTCAGAACCATAGGTCATGAAATCTTCATATTTGATAACTTCTGCACGGATGAATCCTTTTTCGAAATCCGTATGGATCACACCTGCTGCCTGAGGTGCTGTCCATCCTTTCTCGATCGTCCAGGCTCTTACTTCTTTTACTCCTGCAGTAAAGTAAGTCTGAAGTTTCAACAATTCATAAGCTTTTCTGATCAGACGGTTCACTCCCGGTTCTTCCAAACCTAATTCTTCAAGGAAGATCTGTCTTTCTTCAAAAGTTTCCAGTTCATTGATATCTGCTTCGATCTGAGCTGCCAAAACTACGGTTTCCGCACCTTCGTTTTTAGCCATTTCCTCAATTTTCCCAATCCAGTCGTTTCCGTTCTTGATTGAATTTTCATCAACGTTACAAACGTAAAGTACAGGCTTTTTTGTTAATAATTGGATATCATCAATGATAGGTTTCGTCAAATCATTTACAGGAAATTCTCTAGCATTTTTACCGTCTTCAATGAATTTCTGAAGGTTTTGAAGTGTTTCATATGTTAAAACATCTTCTTTTTTCCCTGATTTGATGAACTTTTTAGCTTTTTCAACTGCTTTTCCCAGTGTTTCAAGGTCTTTCAGCTGAAGCTCAATATCAATAATTTCTTTGTCTCTTAATGGGTCTACCGAACCTTCAACGTGAACAATATTTCCGTTATCAAAACATCTTAAAACGTGGATAATAGCTTCACACTCACGGATATTTGCCAGGAACTGGTTTCCTAAACCTTCACCTTTACTAGCTCCTTTTACAAGTCCTGCAATATCTACGATCTCTACCACTGCGGGCAAAACTCTCTCCGGTTTTACTATTTTTTCCAACTCGAACAATCTGTGATCCGGTACGGAAACTGTTCCTAAGTTAGGTTCAATGGTACAGAAAGGATAGTTCGCCGATTGAGCTTTTGCGTTACTCAAACAGTTAAAAAGAGTTGATTTACCTACGTTTGGTAAGCCTACGATTCCACATTTCATATTGTTCGATTCAAAGATTAATGTTCAATAGGAAAGTCCAATGATAAACCTTGAACTTTCAGCGTGCAAAGATAGTGATTTTAAAGAGAGTTTCATAATAAAAAAAATCCGCCAACTTTTTTGGCAGATTTTCAATAAATTTTATTTCTCTTTATGTTTTATATAGTTTCAGAAATTCTAAGATCTGTTTTAAAGTTACAGCAAAAATGATTCCAATGGAATAAAAAATGGCAGTAAATTTTGTCATCAACAATTGTTGTTTTCACTTTAACCTATTTGATTTTTTTCGCCATATATTCGCTTTCATTTCCTAGTCTGTCAATGGCTTTAATGGCAATTGCATTCAAGGTTTTACCATCTTTATATTTAGGAATTTCTCTTGAAAGATTGTCCAAAGTTAAAATTTCGGTTTCCCAAACTCCGTTATACTGGGTAAAAAGCACCCATTGGAAAACATCCTTTATATTTTTAACACTCCAGTTGGTTTGTACAAAACTTCCGTTATCTGTAGTGAATAATGTCGGAGTCTGTAAAGGCGTTGTTTTGATCCATGGAGATCTCGGAATTAATGCTTTTTCTTTATAAGGTCCATTCTTCAAAGTAGGAAGCATATTAGAATTCTTGGTCAGTCCGGCAATACTCCAGTGGATCTCTCCTGTACTTTGCTTTAGTACCTGTCTGGAAATTTCGATCTGATTTTTGATTTCAGTCGGTCGATCGGCTACTTTTACTTCAACGGTGTTCAATCCCGGCCAAAGGTGACGGTTTTGTGTATTTTCTGATTGCCACCACTTTAATAATGGTTCGAAGCCCTGTTCTTTTGCATTAATAGGCCAATATAACTGAGGTGCAAAATAATCTACCCACCCTTTATTCAGCCATAATTTAGCATCGGCATAGAGCTCGTCGTACTGAGATGATCCTGTAATTCCCTGTGGAAAGCCGGGTTTCCAGATCCCGAACGGACTAATCCCAAATTTAACATGGTTTTTCTCGGCATGAATTTCTTTATAGATACGTTCGACAAATTTATTGACATTATCTCTTCTCCAGTCTGCTCTGGAAAGAGTTCCTCCATTTTTCACATATTCATTCCATGTTGCTTTGTCCGGAAAATCGGCACCTTTATTATAGGTAGCATAGGGATAGAAATAATCATCGAAATGAATAGCATCAATATCATATCTTTTTACAATGTCTTTTACCACATTGGAAACGTGTCCCTGTGTTCTGGGATCTGCAGGATCAAACCAATACATCCCGTTTTTCAATCTTACGATAAGTTCTGGAAGTTTATTAACCATTGACTGACTGGTCACTGAACCTGCATTGGAGTGATGTGCTCTGTAGGGATTCAGCCAAACATGAAGCTCCATTCCTCTTTTGTGTGCTTCTTCGATCCAGAATTGTAAGGGATCATAATTAGGATAAGGAGCTCTACCTGTGT
This sequence comes from Bacteroidota bacterium, assembly GCA_023426625.1. Taxonomy (GTDB): domain Bacteria; phylum Bacteroidota; class Bacteroidia; order Flavobacteriales; family Weeksellaceae; genus Chryseobacterium. The sequence goes on along the minus strand of JAFAAJ010000182.1, from coordinate 4,415 downwards.
TTCCAGTTAAAAAATACGACCAAGGTTCCAGATTGCTGGTATATAGTGCATCTGCGGAAGGTCTTGCCTGAAAGATCACCGCATTGAAATTATTATCTTTCAACATATCGAGCATACGGACAGCTTCTGCTTTTTGCTGTTCTACGGAAAGACTGTTTCTTGAAGGCCAGTTGATATTGGCCACACTTGCGATCCACACTCCGCGAAATTCTCTTTTTACAGGAGGAAGGTCAACTTTAAAGTTTTCTTCTACAGGGAGTACTGCTATATTGTCTGCAATAGCAGAATCTTTATTTATGGATATTTTTTCAGTGTTTTTTACTGTTTTTTTTGATATTGACTTTCCTGAACTGTTCTGGACTGAACAGGACGTGCTATAGGATGCAAAAACACCTAGTAAAAGTATCAGTTTTAAATGGGGCACTTTCATAATAACAAAACTACATTTAGATTATATCTTTTAGAGATTATTATGCCAAAATAGGCATTTTCTAACTTTTTCATATAAAAAAGCCTCGAAAAAATCGAGGCTTTCTAAGTATTTATACCGAAACAGAAATTATTCTGCTTTTGCCATTCTTTCTGCACGCTTTCTATCTTCTTCTGAAAGAAGTTTTTTACGCATTCTGATGAAGTTTGGAGTTACCTCGATGCATTCATCCTGTTGGATATATTCCATACATTCTTCCAGAGAGAACAAGATTTTAGGAGCGATGTTTCCATCTTTATCTTTTCCGGCAGCTCTCATGTTGTTAAGCTGTTTTCCTTCAACGATGTTTACAACTAAATCTCCAGGTTTATTCTGTTCTCCAACGATCATTCCCATGTAAACTTCCTCTCCCGGATCTACAAAGAAACGCCCTCTATCCTGTAATTTTTCGATGGAATAAGCGGTAGCTGAACCTTGGTTTTTAGAAACTAATACACCCTGGCTTCTTCCCGGAATATTTCCTTTGAAAGGTTTGTATTCTGCAAATCTGTGTGCCATGATCGCTTCACCAGCAGTTGCTGTCAACATTTGAGAACGCAATCCGATCAACCCTCTTGAAGGGATATCAAATTCCATGTGTTGCATTTCTCCTTTGGTTTCCATGATCAAAAGGTCTCCTTTTCTTTGTGTAGCCAAGTCGATTACTCTTGAAGAATATTCTTCAGGAACATCTACTACCATGGTTTCATAAGGTTCGCATTTTTCACCATCGATCTCTTTTAAAATAACCTGTGGCTGACCGATCGTCATTTCGTACCCTTCTCTTCTCATTGTTTCGATTAAAACAGATAAGTGAAGAATACCTCTACCAAATACAAGGAATGTATTGGCATCATCTGTCTGCTGAACTCTTAATGCAAGGTTTTTCTCTAATTCTTTTTCCAATCTTTCTTTAAGGTGATTAGACGTAACATATTTACCGTCTTTTCCGAAGAACGGAGAATTGTTGATCGAGAATGTCATGTTCAAAGTAGGCTCATCAATTGCTAATCTCGCCATTGGTTCAGGATTCTCAAGATCAACGAAAGTATCCCCGATCTGGAAAGAGTCAAATCCAACTACAGCACAGATATCTCCTGCCTGAACTTCTGTTACTTTTTTCTTTCCTAATCCTTCGAAAACGTATAATTCTTTTACTTTTCCTTTTACAATTTTATCTCCTTCCTGTGCAAGACCGATCCACTGTCCTTCTTTCAGAGAACCTCTGATCACTTTTCCAATTGCGATTCTTCCCAAGAATGAGGAATAATCCAATGAAGTCACCTGCATCTGAAGGGTTCCTTCTTCCACTTTAGGAGCAGGAACGTGTTCTAAAACTCCATCAAGGATTGGAAGGATGTTATCTGTAGGCTCTAAAGATGTATTGAACCATCCTTGTTTAGAAGATCCGTAATAAGTTGGGAAATCCAATTGCTCTTCAGTAGCATCTAAAGCAAAGAAAAGATCGAAAACTTTATCATGAACTTCATCAGGACGACAGTTTTCTTTATCTACTTTATTGATCACCACGATAGGCTTCAGTCCTAATTGAAGTGCTTTATGCAAAACGAAACGTGTTTGTGGCATCGGACCTTCGAAAGCATCCACCAACAATAAAACTCCGTCCGCCATCTTCAATACTCTTTCTACCTCACCTCCGAAATCAGCGTGTCCCGGTGTATCAATTACGTTAATTTTAGTGTCTTTATAGGTAACAGAAATATTTTTGGATAAAATAGTGATCCCTCTTTCTCTTTCCAGGTCATTGTTATCCATAATTAACTCTCCGCTTTCCTGATTTTCTCTGAAAATGTTGGTAGCGTGAATGATCTTATCAACCAAAGTTGTTTTACCGTGGTCAACGTGTGCGATAATCGCAATATTTCTAATGTTTTGCATATAAGATTTTTACGGGTGCAAAAGTAGTGATTTTAAATGGAATAATTATTATGATTATAAATTATTTAACAATTTCAAAATGAGAAAGTTATTGGTTCTGAGTTATCAGCTATAAAAAATAATATAATAAAGTAGTAAAATTAAAATGATACGTCAAGTTTTGACGCGATACGCTATTACTTTTGCCTCAATAAGTTCTTGCAAGAAAATATAAACTTAACTATTAACTTAAAAAAACAAAGAAAATGGCTACAATTGAATTAAATGATCCGTTCACCGGAGAATGGACGGTTTTTATAGAAACAGAAACAGCGTACAATGGGGATGATATTAACACTGTCACATTTGATGATATTATTTACAAGACCGTCAATGGTAAATATTACAGAAGAGTATTAGTAGATAACACTGTAAATGTAAAATGGTTTGGTGCTGTAGGTAACGGAACGACAGATGACTCCTCGGCTATACAAAATGCAATTAATTCTCTACATTCAATCAGGTTTGATCCTGGAAAGTATATTATTAATACGCCCATTTCTATTCCACAAGCGTTTTCCGGCCTCAGCATCACCGGCAGCGGAAGCGATATCTGGGACCTAAGCAGTACCATCCTTACGACAACGACTTCAGGTACTATTTTTGAAGGAGAACAAGGGCTTAATACTGCTAAAATCTCAAATCTTATATTCGACGGAAAACTTCATGAGGATTCCGTTGTATCAGGAGCTATAGCTATGGATTTTACTTTCGGAGGGGTGCTTAATCTGGACAGAGTAGTTGTAAAAAACTTCACCGAATATGGTTTATATTCTCAAGAGGGACTATTAAGAATAGAAAACTGCTATTTCAAAGCTAATAAAATCGGAGCCCAGATATACTCTGACAGCACTATTTCCAATTCAGAATTTACGGAAGGAGATACTCCGTTAAGGCTGGTAGCAGGAGGAAACCGACTGGTAAATGTATGGTGTAATACCGGAAATGTATCATGTCTGGATTTACAACCACTTAATAGTTCTATAGGACATCAGAATACTTCTATTACCAACTTGTATATTGGTGAAGTTAAAAGTGGCTCGACCGAAGGATATGCTATAAGAATCATAGGTAATGATACAAAAAGAGTTCAACAGGTACAAATATCCAATTCATTCTTTGTACATGCTGATACCCATGATGCTGCCGTTAATAGTTTGGTGTATATTGAAAAAGCAGATGAAATTATTTTCAACGGAATCAATATTTTAGGGCAAGGATTATATGCAACCTCAAGTGCTTATACAAATCATTTTATCAAAGGAATCAATTCCAATAGAATTACGATTACTTCATGTGTCATTAACGGCGTGAATAAAAATGTAATCTATCAGGGTAGTGATAGCTACGACTGGGAAATTTTCAATAATACTTTTAATAATTGTGGTGACAACATTGCCGTAAATGATGAAGGTGCAAATATTTATGTAGTACCTACAATGGGAAGAACATCTATTCTTGGAAATAAGTTTTTAATATCAAGTGGGAGTAACGTTCCGTATGCAGCGTATGTAACCAGTGTAGAAAGCTTAAACTGGGACAATAATTTTATTGCCTATCCTAATACAATAATCGTAAAAGACCCTACTTATACGAGTAGTGTTGAAAATAATTTTTCAGGTTCTTATTACAGGAATGGCGCCCATTTTAAAACCATTAATAGTGCAGCACTGACATCCAGCACTTTTGAAGAAGGTTATACCCGACCCACCAAAAATCTTAGAAACGCACAATTCTTTTATGACAATTCACTCAAAAAGCCAATCTGGTTTGATGCCCCGAACCTTCAGTGGAAGGATAGTATGGGAACTGTAGTATTATAATGTACTATTAGTAAATTTAAATACTAACAAAAGGCTTAGACTAAGAAATCTAAGCCTTTTATCTGTGCTATAACAATAGATTCGCTACAAATTAAGAGAGGGTTTTCTTAGCCATACAAGATACCGGAAATAAAAAGAGGAGACCTTTTGGGTCTCCCTTTCCGTATATCTAAAAGCCTATTGCT
>JAFAAJ010000159.1 GCA_023426625.1 Bacteroidota bacterium | reverse complement strand
CCTACGACCAGACACCGTTTGGCGATCTTGGACCTGATGAAAGCATGAGCCTGAATTACGCCTTCGATCCAACCGGGACATCCAAATATTAAATCATAAGCCACACAGAAATTGTTCCTGATCTTCAACAGATGCTTGATCCGTGCTGCAAGGCTCGGCACCATATCAGATTGCACCGTTCCAAAGCGGACATCACCAAAATTATGCGCAAAAATGATATAATCCAACGTTTCAGGATCTATCTTTGAATCTTCTATGGCGGCTTGTGCAGCAATGAAACCCAGATCAGAAGTTACCTGGTCACTATGGGCGTATCTCCGTTCTTCAATTCCTGTGATCTTCTTCAGTTTCTCGCTAAGTAAGAAGTTATCATCCTTTAAAAGGATACCTTTATCATCCAGGAAAACATGCTTGTTGAAATACAGATTGGTTATTGTTTCTGACGGAATGCAGTTGCCTACACCTATGATCTTACTGTTCATGAAAATGTGCTTTTATTTTTTATGCTTTGGAATAAATATGAATCATGATGGCTGTTTTAAAACAGAACCTACCGTTATTTTTGATATAATTTTATCGAAATTATCATCTCACAATGCTCTTTATGTTGATAAAGGTAATTGATTAAAAATGAATTATACCATAATAAAATATTATCTGCATGTTCAGTGTATTTCATCAGATCCATTATCCCAGAATTATTTTGGGCTAGTTCTTTGATTTAATTTGAAATACCCTAACATTCTGTATCGTTCTCTTCAATCAAAAATAACGATCTGTTGGCGATCTATTTATGAGCCGGGTCATATTTGAGGCATAAATGGTCTTAGAATTGCAGAAGCTATAAAATAATCACAAAATATAATATTATGGCAACTAAAACGGTATCAAAAAAAACGACAGCAAAAACATCTAAAAAAGTATCTCCAACCGGTAAGGCAAAAAAAACTCCCGCTAAAAAAGGTGCTGCTAAAGAACTGGAAGATCTGTTTGAAGACGGTCTCAAAGACATATACTGGGCAGAAAAAGCATTGGTGAAGGCTTTACCTAAAATGTATAAAAATGCAACCTCCAAAAAACTGAAGGATGCCATTGAAAATCACCTGATGGAAACCGAGATCCATGTAAAAAGACTCGAAGAATGTTTCAAAGCATTGAAAAAGAAAGCGCAGGCAAAAAAATGCGATGCCATGCAGGGGCTTCTCGATGAAGGAAAAAGCATCATGGAAGAAACCGAACCCGGAACCGTAAGAGACGTGGGGATCATAGCAGCAGCACAGAAAGTAGAGCATTACGAAATTGCAAGTTATGGAACACTCGCTGCCTACGCAAAAATCCTTAAAGAAAATACCTGTCTCAAAAACCTTTTAGCAACCCTGAACGAAGAAAAAAAATGTGATAAGCTGCTTACCAAAATTGCAGACATCGGTTTGAATAGCAAGGCGATGTAGTAAGTTTATAAAACATCACTCCTTTATTAATAAATCGGGAAACCTGATATTATTTCTTATCTGCTCATCAAAATAGTAAATAAGGGATAGTCAGGTTTTCCGTTTTTGTATGGTGGATGTAAAGTGATTACTATGAATTTATTCAATCAAGTATAGTAAAAGTGAGCGACTATATGTGAGTGTAACTCCACGTTTTTCTATTTTTTCATTTGTCAATGTTTTGTATCTTTATAACTTCTGAAATGAACAGTACCTCTTAAATTCATTTTGAGAGGTATTTTATTGAATAAGTTATTTTAAAGGATTAATGTAGGAGAAATATATAACACCAAACCTACTGTGACAGAATATAAAGATCCTTTATTGGATTGACTTTATTTGTAAATAAGCAAAAATAGCATGAGAGAAATAATTGAAAAAATAATAGCATTTAGGAATGAAAGAGATTGGGAACAATTTCATAATTCTAAAGATTTGGCTATTGCTTTAAATATTGAAACATCTGAGTTGTTAGAATTGTTTTTATGGAAAGGAAATGAAGATGTTGATATTGGAAAATTGAAAGAAGAGTTAGCAGATGTTTTTATGTATGCGTTATTGTTGGTAGAAAAACATCACCTGAATATTGAAGAGATTATTGAGGCGAAACTGGAATTAAACAATAAAAAATATCCTGTAGATAAGGCTAAGGGGTCGGCTAAAAAATATAACGAACTATAGATTTTCTACTAATAACCATATGAAATTTACCATTCAACAATACCCTTTAGATTCAGATTTAGAATCTAATTTATTGTCTAATCATCGTGAATATTTGAATTGGCCTCTTGTTTACTTTTTAGAGGAAAAACATTCTAAGCCAAATTATGTAGGTGAAGCCTATGTTGGCGAAACAACTGATGTAATAAATAGATTAAAAACGCATTCTAAAACGAAAAAGAAACAAAACTTAAGTTTTGTAAATCTTATTTTAAGTGAGCTTTTTAATAAATCTGCAGCTTTAGATTTAGAATCTAATTTGATTCGTTACATTTCAGCAGACGGTAAATATTCATTACAAAATGGTAATTTAGGTATATCTAATCATCAATATTACCAACAAAAAGAAGTTTATTGGGAGCTTTTTAAAGATATTTGGGATGAATTACGTACTCTAGGTATTGCAAGACATTCTTTAGATTACATTGATAACTCTGACTTATTTAAATATTCCCCATATAAGTCACTTTCGAAAGAGCAAGTAATCGGTCTTAAAACTATTTTGAAATGCTTATTGGACGAAAATGCAAAAGTAAGTTTAATACAAGGTGGCGCAGGTACTGGAAAATCTATTCTTGCGATATTTCTTTTTAAATTATTAAAAACTGACTTAAGTGATTTTAATTATTCTGACTTCGATGAATCAGATGAAGAATTATTCACTCTTTTGAAAGAGGTAAAGAGCCATTATGGCGAACTCAATATGGCTTTAGTAATACCTATGGCTTCATTTAGAAAAACTATTGCTAATGTATTTAAAAATATCAAAGGTTTATCAACTAAAATGGTTATTGGACCATCTGAAATAGTTAAGGAAAAATACGATTTGTTGATTGTAGATGAAGGTCATCGTTTAAGACGACGTGTAAATTTAGGTTCATATTTTGGTGCTTTCGATAAAAATTGTGAGGCATTAGGCTTAGATAAAATGAGCAGTTCGGAATTAGATTGGGTTCAATTACAAAGTGAAAAAGCAATTATTTTCTATGATCAATTTCAGTCAATAAAACCTTCTGATGTATTGAAAGATAGTTTTCAAAAATTAAAAGGAATATCGACTACTCGTAATGAAAAATTAATAACTCAGTTTCGTGTCAAAGGGGGAAACAATTATGTCAAATTAGTTCATGAACTTTTTAATGAATCTCTTGAAGAAAGTATTTCTGTAGACTCCATTGGATTTTATGATGTAAAACTATTTGACAATTTAGATGAAATGGTTCGTCAAATAAAAATAAAAGACCAAAAATTTGGGTTAGCAAGAATGGTTGCAGGATTTGCATGGGAATGGATATCTAATAAGAATCCAGAACTCTATGATATTGTTATTGATAAAACTAAATTAAAATGGAATAGTGTTGCGATTGATTGGGTGAATGCTCCAAATGCTTCAAATGAAGTTGGATGTATTCATACTACTCAAGGTTATGATTTAAATTATACAGGAGTAATTATTGGACCTGAATTGGACTATGATTTTAAAAGTAAAAAATTTATTGTTTATAAAGATCAATATAAAGATAAAAATGGTAAGAATTCTATAAAGGAAGAGCAAGTCCTTTTAGATTACATTATAAATATTTATAAAACTATTTTGTTAAGAGGTATAGAAGGTACTTATATTTATATCTGTAATGATAACCTTAAAAAGTATTTTTCACAATTTATTCCGATTTTTAATAAAATAAATAAATCTCCAAAAATCAAAATTGTAGAACAAGAAACAGCTGGTACGATTCCTTATTATGATTTGTCTATTGCTGCAGGTTCATTTTCTGACTATCAACATTTGGATAAAACTTTATATATCGAGTTACCGGAATTATCACAGCCCCAAAATTACTTTGCATGTAAAGTAATAGGAGAATCTATGAACAAAATTATCCCTAATGGGAGCATATGTCTTTTTAGAAAATATGAAGGAGGTAGTAGAAATGGACTTATCACTTTGGTTGAAAGTAGTGAAATACAGGATGCGGATTTTGGTTCGAATTATACCATCAAAGAATATTCTAGTAAAAAAACAACTGATGAAGAGGGTTGGAAACATGAAGAAATAATTCTAAAACCTCAGTCTACAGAGTCTTTCGAACCTATAATTTTAAGAGATGAAGAAACTATGAATTTTAAAGTGCTAGGAATATTTGAAAAGGTTTTGGTATAAAAAATTAATTGCCTTTTAAACAATATGTTAGATGTAGTTACAGAGATTGATAACTAGAGGGAAAGTGAAAAACAAACAAAAAAAGATTATTAATCATGAATTATTGGCATTTACAAATGCAACCTGACGATAAACTTACTATAGAAACTATAAAACAAGTTCTAATACAAAAACGAGTCATTGGTCTTGGAAGTTGGTGGGAAAATAAACATGGACAAGAGGTACCAGATCCAACTTATTTTAGGCGAGATATGAAAATAGGTGACATTGTCATGATTCGAGATGGAAGTAAACCTGTTGCTTTAGTTAGGGTTCTTAGTGATGCTTTTGAGGAGAAAAATATAGCTTATAGTTTTGATTGGTTCGACTTACGACGAAAAGTAGAAATAATTGATTTTTTCGATTTCGAGTCTGAAAGAATTTTACAAGATTCCTTAAGAAGATATGGGAAAAATCATATTCAAGCTCCAGGAACTTTAACCTTTTGTAGTGGTTATAATGCCACGAATGATTTTATTATAAATTGGTATAAATTATTAGAAAGAAAGAATATTATGGATAATGTCAACTTATCGCAAGACCAAAAAAAAGAATTTACTACTCTATATAATAAATATTTCTCAACATATACTGATATAATAAAGTCTGATCTGGAAAGAAATGCTCAAAATCTTTTTAAAGATTTCGACATATATCTTCAAAAAATAAGAAATAATAATTTTTTATTGGATGATTATACCAATCGACAAGCTAATGAAACAGGATTACCCGGTTATTATTTCTGTAATTTTTTAGAAAGAACTACACGTGATTTGTTTGGATCATCTAAGCCTGCGGGTTCTGCATTGAGTTTTGGAATAAAAGCGGATCTTCATCCAAATTCATTTACTATTAATGGTATTGATGCTAAAAACCATGAGAAAAACAACAGAACGGAGGCAGAACTGGAGTTTACAAAGTATAAAGAGTTCTTTAAAAGCTTAGTATCTGAATCAGATATTCAAGTTCAGATGAAACTGATTGAGTCAAATCAATTTATTACAGCAAAACAGATTCTACGTAAATTTTTGGTTCTGCTACATCCTTTTGCATTTATTTATGCGTACAATGAAAAGTTAGATGTTTTATATCGATACTTTTTTAAAGAGGATTTTAATCTGACCAAGATTGAAAAAAGTTATCAAATAAATATAATAGTAAAGGATATTTTGAGTATAAATGAGGATAATTATAATCAGCAAATTATCTTGTCTAGATTCCTTTGGAAATTGGCGAATTCGCAGTCTTTGCTTTCACAAGCTAACCCCAATGTTATATTATATGGACCTCCAGGCACTGGAAAAACCTATAAAGTGAAGCAAGATTTAGAATTTTTGACAAAGGGAGATTCAAGTAGAGTAAAATATGTTGTTTTCCATCCCTCATATGGATACGAAGACTTTATCGAAGGAATCAAGCCTTGTGGTATTACTGAAAATGGTAATATGAAGTTTCAATTAATAAATGGTGCTTTTAAAGAGTTTTGCAAAACAGCCAAGTCAAGACCAAGTGATGATTTTTATTTTGTAGTGGATGAGATTAATAGAGCCAATTTGTCTTCTGTATTTGGAGAAACTTTAGTTTGTATTGAAAATTCTTATCGTGATGATGTGAAAGAAGACTTTACAAATAGACATTTAGTCTCTACACAGTATTCCGCTTACCAAAAGCAACTATCTGAAGAGGAAAAGGAAAATCTAGCTTATGAAATTTCACCTGATGGCGAAGTGTTATTTGGTGTGCCTAAGAATGTTTATTTCGTCGGAATGATGAATAATGTAGATAAAAACATTGACAGCTTTGATTTAGCCTTACGCAGAAGATTTAAGTGGATTTATTTTGGTTGCGATTATGAAGTAATTGAAAGTATAAAGAATTACAAAGGAATTGCTTATGACAATATTGTGTCTTATGCTAATGCTTGTAGAAGCTTTAATGAATTTATATCTAGTGATTCCGGCTTAGGATTAGGTAAGTCTTTTGAATTTGGGCATGCTTTATATATGAAAATATCGAGGATTGAAAGAACTAAAACAATTAAACAGAAAAGTTTAGATCAATTATTTTCAGAGTTTTTATTGCCTACGTTACATGAGTATTTAAGAGCTTATTATGATGAAGCAGAAATAGAACACAAGGCCAAAGAGGCTCAATCTAAATTTAAAATTTAGCATTATGCAATTGACTTTGCCTGTAAACTATAATTATGGACAAAATAAAATTGGTTGGACTGCTGATGAGTTAAAGCAAAAACTTAATATCCGAAGTAAGGGAGTATTACATCAGGTTTTAGCCAATTGCTTTGATTCATATGAAGAGGTTTATCTTACAGATGATAGATTTAGTAATCTAAATGTCATATCACTTCGTAAATCCTCATTACATGATGAGGATATTGATTCTTTTGTAATAAGATTTTATAAAAGAGAATATTATGGTGTAACAAAATATTTTATTGAAACAGGTCAGTATGCAGGTTACATTAATTTTAAAAGGATAAGCATTTTCATTTCATTAAGTGAAAAATATAATATTCACGTATTAAATCACTTGTTGTCTTATGCAAATAACATTAATATAGATAGTTTACCACTTCCAACAAACTTTACAAAAAATCAAAGTGAATTAGATTATTTGTTATGTTTCTTATTTATTCAAAGATTAGAAAAGGCATCTATTTTAGGGTTGCCCAAACAATATGTAAATAAAAACGATCAACTAAGTACAGTTAAAGGTAAAATTGATTTCAACCAATTTATCAAAAATAATCTTCCTTTTAAGGGGGAAATTGCAGTTAGGTATAGAAAACGTGAAGAAGTCCAAGAAATTATTGATGTTGTTTTTTACACTCTTTATATAATAAAGAACAAATTTTCTTCCCAAGCTTTATTCAAAGTCCGTTCAATTTATAATGAATTAAAATCTAGATACAGTAAGTCTAAACCTAATTCTTCTACAATCATTAAGGCCAAGAGGCATAGCGTATTAAATAATCCTATTTTTCAGCAATTTAAAGTTGTGTTAGAATTGGCGGAAATAATTATAAAAAATCTCTCACCAGAAATTGAAAATGAAAAAAGTCTAGAGATTTCTGGCAATTTATATAATACATCAGAATTATTTGAACTTTATATTGAGAAGATTTTGAAAATTAATTTTTCGGATTGGCATATAGAGCCTCAAAAAGAAATTAGTATTTATAAAAAGCAATTTTTTGGAAGGAAATTAAAGCCTGATTTTGTACTGTACAACCAAGAAAGCGATAATTATGTTGTTTTAGACGTGAAGTTTAAAACAATGAATTATTCTAGATTTGATTTAGATAGAGAAGATTTATTTCAATTACATACTTATACTTATTATTTTCATAATAATATTGTCTATTCTGGATTGATTTATCCTTTGCAATTTATTAGAGATACTATTATTAGTACAGATACTTTAGATAAGTTCGAAAATAAATTTGGAGTCTTGGGAATAGAATTAAATGCTAAGTCTAATTATGATTCAATTAGAAGTTCCGAAATTGTATTTATAAATAATTTGAGCCAATTAATAACAAAAAACAACTAACCTATGTTCTACGATTATCAAAGATCAGTTAATCAAATAGTCGACAGAAGATGTTTAAAGAACCTATTATATGGTTTTGGCTATTATTATCTATGCGGTAAATTACGTTCTCTTTGACTTCTGAAGCGGTCTCCTCTGATGAAGAATTTAATCTTAGATCATGCAAGTGTATCAATAAGTTTATTAAATTTATAGTTTTCCCCAATTCCCAAAAACTTTTTAACCATAAAACCTGCACTGTAAAACCTCATTTCTTAAAATATTATAAACTTCTGAACGGAGTCTGAAAAATTCACGTTAGGTTGAATTTCAGGTGCTTACGTTTTCTATATTTGGATAAGTAAAAACCAAAAGAAGAATTAAATTATGGCATTTGATAATTTGATCAGCGTGAGCTTTTCCAGTGACGAGCTTACCGCATTAGACCAGGCAATACAGAGTATTGAGACCATCCTTTCAGGGAAAACCATTAACCTTACTCCCGAGCAGAGACAGCAGTACGGGAGGATTGCAGAACAGAACAAACTCTTTGTGAACAAGGCGAAAAGCTATATGGAGCAGTATCCCCAATACATTCCGGGATTCCTTGATAAAACGGAGTTTGATAAGGATTATTCCATGAGAGAACAGCTCGAGGGCAGACTCCAGAGACTCGATTCCGTAGTAGAGCAGCTGTCGGACACCAAAATACTGTTGGATCATGACAACTACCATAACTCCATCACGTTTTACCGCAACGTAAGATACCTTTCAGGGGAAAACGTACCCGGAACCAACGTGATCTACGATGATATGAAGCAGTTCTTCGTGACTTCAGTCACCACACCCCCTCCCGCAACCCCCTCCAACGGCTCCGATAACGGGGAATAGCCATTAATACAAGGGGTTGGAGGCATTAAAAGACAGCCTCGACCCCCTTTCATAACCCCCTTTACCCCCTTCACCAAGGGGGTAAAGCCATTTAAAAAGAGCCTGTCATCACTTCATCAACACCCTTCAGACCCTTATCCAACGGTCTCCCGGCACTTCAAAAAGGGGTAAAGCCGTTTCAGGAACACCCTTTATGCCCCATAATAAAGAAAAGCAGGGGAGAACGAACATTTTCCACTCCATAAAATTCACAGTCAGTTGAATATAAACAGCGATTTAACATAAAATTGCGTATATTTGAGTAGCTAACTAACCCTGAAACTCAAAGACCTTTTTATGCACCCGTGCATAGAGAGGAATCGGGCATGCCGTTCGATCATGCACAAGATCCTTTGGGTTCGGTATAAAATGACCGCCATGGATAAACTCTTTGATTTACTTGAAAAACTGATAAACACCATCAAAAGCAATGGACTGTTTATCTTACTCGCTATTCTCTTTCCCGTGCTGCTGTATAACTTCGGTGCAGGATCAGAGATCATCAATGACCTCGCTACCACAGAACGGGAGAACTCTAACCTCTTTGTAGCCTGTTCCTTTATTTTCCTTGCCATCAGCATCTGGTGTGTCCCCACTGCTTCCATTTACCTCTTTACATGGCTTACCCGCACCGGGGAAAGCAAAAGGATCGTGATACTCGACCGCATACTGGATATCTACAATGC
>JAFAAJ010000102.1 GCA_023426625.1 Bacteroidota bacterium | reverse complement strand
GTACCACTTTTACCGTTTCTGGACATCGATTCGCCCGGAGTACCGGTAAAGCTTCCTCTTGCGTTCTGAGGTGAGATATAATCTATTTCCGGAATTTTTCTTTTCAGCATTTCCATATCGGAAAGATGTAAATGCATTTGTCTCCCTTTCGGAAATCCTTCATACGGAATCGAGGTATTTTGTGCCCAAAGGAAAATAGAGTTGGTTGCAAAACCGGAAAATAATTTATCAAAACCATTTTCCATTCCTTTTGCAGCTCCCAGCAGACTTACATAGAGAAACATTCCCCAACCCACACCAATCATGGTAAGGAACGTCCTAAGCTTATTATTCCTCAGTGAATAATAAATTTCCTGCCAGGTATCTTTTTTAAATATGATGTTCACTTTTCTAAATTATGAGTTATAAGTTATAAATGATGAGTGATTAATCGTAAATTTTTAATTCTATTTTCAAATTCTCATTATCACATTTCAAATTTATTCTACTCTTAATGCTTCTATTGGTTTAATTTTCGATGCTCTGTAAGCCGGAACAAATCCTGCAATCAGACCTGAACATATCAAAGCAATGAATGCCGCAAAGATAGTTCCCCAACCTACATTCGGGTCTTTGATAAAAAACGCTTCCAGGCTATCCCCGATCATACTAAGCGCCAATACACCCAATCCTACTCCCACAAATCCTGAAACTACCGTAATCAGGACACTTTCCTGCACAATCAGACCGACAATGCTTTTCGGTTTTGCTCCTATCGCTTTTCTTACTCCTATTTCCTGAGTTCTTTCTTTCACGATATACACCATGATGTTACTGATCCCAATGATCCCTGCAAGCAAAGTTCCAAGTCCGATGAAGGTTACAATAGCCGTGATCACCGCCAGGAACATAAAGGTATCATTCATATTCTGGGCATTGTTCCAGACACGGACTCCGTTCTCATCATCCGGCGAAACGTTTTTTCTCGCTTTCAACCGGTCTTTTAATTCATCTCCGTATTTGATGGCCTGTTCCGGAGTAAGGTTTTCATTATACGCTATATATACAGTGCTTACCGTATCAGAACCTTTCTTCATCTGCTGTAAAGTAGTGATAGGAATCGTGATATGTCTTTCGTCCCAATCTCCACCGTCATCAGAAAACACTCCCACTACTTTAAACATAGTTCCGTTAATATCCAGGTCTTTTCCTACCGGACTTCCGTTCTTGATCAGATCTCTTTGAACCATTCTTCCGATCACCGCCACATTCTGTTTTCTTTCCAGATCTGTAGGGGTAAGATAACGCCCGTCCAGGATCTTACGGTTTTCTATGTACTTTTCTTCCATATTTCCCCCGTTGATCTGGTAGGCTCCGCTCTCCTTTCCATATTTCACCATTAAATTGGTCGTATATCTTGGTGTGGAATACCCTACTTTGTCTTTATCTATATTGACCAGGAAATCATAGTCGTCATTATTCATGGTAACCGTTCTGTCACTTTGCAGTCCTTTATAAGCAACCGTAGTTTTCCCTGTAAAAATAGAGATCAGATTCTGGGCATCTCTTGCAAAGCCTTCGGTAAATGCATTCTGCAATCCTTTCCCAATTCCGAAAAGGACAATAAAAATAAATAAACCCAACGCCACCGTAAACCCCGAAAGCACCGTCCGCAATACATTACTGCGAATAGAACTGAATATTTCCTGCCAACGATCCAGGTCAAACATAATTTTTATTATTAAAAGATTGAAGAATTTAAAAATTAAAATATTATTGAATACAACTTAATTTTCAAATTATCTCATTATCAAATTTTCAAATCAACTATTCTATAAAACCACCTGTTCAATAAACTCATCACTTTCAATGATTCCGTCTTTCAGGACAACGTTTCTTTTGGTTTGGGCTGCAACATCCGGTTCATGCGTTACTACGATAATCGTTTTCCCCTCATTATTGATCTGCTGAAGAAGTTTCATAATATCGTGAGTGGTCTTAGAATCCAAAGCTCCGGTAGGTTCGTCTGCCAAAACGACCTTAGGATCGGTGATCAGAGCTCTTGCAATAGCGACTCTTTGCTTTTGTCCTCCGGAAAGTTCATTCGGCAGGTGATTCGCCCACTGAGCCAACCCTACCTTCTCCAGATATTCCATTGCTTTTTTGTTACGCTCCTTTCTTGGCACGTCCTGATAATACAATGGTAATGCAACATTCTCCAATGCGGTTTTATAACCGATCAAATTAAAAGACTGAAAAATAAATCCCAGAAACTTACTTCTGTATTCCGCCGCTTTCACTTCCGATAAGTGTTCAATAGGAACACCATCCAGTTCATATGTCCCCGAATCTTTCTCATCCAGGATACCAATGATATTAAGGAGGGTAGATTTTCCGGAACCGGAACTTCCCATAATAGAAACAAACTCTCCTTCCGCAATATTCAGATTGATGCCTTTAAGAACGTGAAGCTTGCTTTTTCCCGTATCGTATGATTTATGTAGATCTTGAATTACTAACATTAAGTGATGTATGTTTTTATGCTTAATAAGTATAGATTATCGTTAATTTGTTACGAAGATGAGAAATTTCTTTAATTAAATCAACGTTTAACTGATTTCTTATTTATTTATAAGCAATTACAAACAGGTGTTTAACTGTAACCTGCCTGTTTTATTCATTTTTGCGTCAGAAGTGTGCTTAAGCCCACAACAGAGCAAGTTTCATGTAAATGTGGAAAACTTTTACAGTTAAAACTCAGTCATTTAGTGTTTAGCTCTTTCAAAATCAGTTCCGGTTTTCTAACTTTGTGCTTGCACGCAATAAAAAATAAAACACTGTTTTTGTGAAAAAAACCAAACTGTAAGTTTCAAAAAATCAGATCGTTAATTATTTTTTTAAGGTTTATCCACATTGATCTAATTATTTTAATTTTAAAGACATTTTTAATATGGGAATTTTTGATAAGAGAGTAAGTTACAAGCCATTTGAATATCCTGAGGTTCTTCAATATGTAGAAGCAATCAATAAATCTTTCTGGGTACATTCTGAAGTGGATTTTACTGCAGACGTTCAAGATTTTCATTCACAGTTGGAGCCACACGAGAAACACGCTGTGAAAAATGCGCTTTTAGCGATCGCACAGATTGAAGTTTCTGTAAAAACTTTCTGGGGAAATCTCTACAATCATATTCCAAAACCTGAATTCAACGGACTGGGGGCTACTTTTGCGGAATGCGAGTTCCGTCACTCCGAAGCCTATTCCCGTTTATTAGAAGTATTAGGATATAACGAAGAATTCCTGAATGTGGTAGAAATCCCTGCTGTAAAAAAGAGAATTGACTTCTTGTCAAATGTTCTTAAGCATGCGAACTCCGCAACTCCAAAAGAATATGTTTCTTCTCTTCTGTTGTTCAGTATCCTTATTGAAAATGTATCTCTTTTCTCTCAATTTGCCATTATCCTTTCTTTCACAAGATTCAAAGGATATATGAAGAATGTATCCAACATCATTGCATGGACTTCTGTAGACGAGCAGATCCACGCCAATGCCGGAATTTACCTGATCAATAAGATTCGTGAAGAGCAACCTGAATTATTGACAGATTCTGATATTGAAGATATTTATACTTTAGTTGACCAGTCTGTAGAATTGGAAGGAGAAATCCTTGACTGGATCTTTGAATTGGGGGAACTAAGCGTATTCTCAAAAGAGGACCTATTAAATTTCATGAAATACCGTGTTGATGACAGTTTAAAGAAAATCAACATGAATACCCGTTATAATGTTTCTCCGGAGCAATACCGTCCGATGGTTTGGTTTGAAGAGGAAGTTTTCGCCAATTCTTTAGATGATTTCTTCGCGAAAAGACCGGTAGATTACACCAAACACGATAAGAGTATTACTGCGAACGATTTGTTCTAAATGTGGCGCGAGCGAAGCGAGCGTCAAAGCAGATAGTATTCGCTATCTCATGCTAAATTTCGAGCATTAAAAAGATTTCTCATTCTTCGGAATGACAATTCACATAAAAAAATAATATGATTAATGTAATTGTAACGTACACCGTAAACCCTGAATTCGTTTCAGAAAATAAAGCGAATATTCAAAAGTTTTTAAGAGATTTTAAAAATTTAGATCAGGAAACATTTGAGTATAAAGTATATCTGAAAGAAGATGGAGTTACTTTTTTACATTATTCCAACTACATCAATGAAGAGGTGCAACATGAGGTGCTGAATGTTCCGTCTTTTAAAGAATTTCAGAGATTAAGAGACGAAAGCGGACTAAACGGTTCCCACAAAGTAGAAATTTTACAATCAATATAAAAACAAAATTCCTGACCGAGGAGACAATCAGGAATTCGAAAATATAAACAATTATGGAAGAACAAAACACAAATATATGGTGGCTCAATGAAGAGTCCGAGCAAATGCTGAACAGAGGTTACCTGCTGAAAGGAGAAACAGTGGACGGAGCGATCGACAGAATCACAACTGCTGCTGCCAAAAGGTTATATAAGCCTGAATTACAACCGGCTTTCAAAGAAATGATCACCAAAGGATGGATCAGTTTTTCTTCTCCGGTTTGGGCAAATATGGGAACACAAAGAGGTCTTCCTATTTCCTGTTTCAACGTTCACATTCCGGACAGTATTGAAGGAATTACCCACAAAATGGGTGAAGTCATCATGCAGACGAAAATCGGAGGAGGAACTTCCGGATATTTTGGTGAACTGCGTAACAGAGGAACAGCAGTAACGGATAACGGAAAATCTTCAGGTGCGGTTTCTTTCATGAAATTGTTTGATACTGCCATGGATGTGGTTTCTCAGGGAGGAGTAAGAAGAGGAGCTTTTGCAGCTTATCTGGATATTGATCACGGGGATATTGAAGAATTTTTATCGATCAAAGATATCGGAAGTCCAATTCAGAACCTGTTCACAGGAGTTTGCGTACCGGATTACTGGATGCAGGATATGATCGAGGGAGATATGGAAAAACGTAAAGTCTGGGCAAGAGTATTGGAAAGCCGTCAGCAAAAAGGTCTTCCGTACATTTTCTTCACGGATAACGTTAATAGAAACAAACCACAGGTTTACAAGGACTTAGGACTACCGATCAATGCAAGTAACCTTTGTTCTGAGATCATGCTTCCGTCTTCTATGGAGGAATCATTTATCTGCTGTTTATCATCCATGAACCTTGAGTTGTATGATGAGTGGAAAGATACAAACGCTGTAAAACTAGCGATTTACTTCCTTGATGCCGTTTTATCCGAATTTATCGACAAAACAGAAGGAAACTACTATTTACAGGGAGCAAGAAACTTCGCCATGCGTCACAGGGCACTTGGACTAGGAGTTTTAGGGTATCATTCTTATTTACAGAAAAACATGATCCCGTTTGAAAGCTTTGAGGCGACTCAGTTCAATGCAAGAGCATTCAGACATATCAAAGAACAGGCAGAACAGGCTTCAAGAGAATTGGCAAACATCTATGGTGAACCGGAATTATTGAAAGGTTATGGATTGAGAAATACCACTACAATGGCTATTGCTCCTACTACTTCAAGTTCTGCAATTTTAGGACAAACGTCTCCTGGGATCGAGCCTTTTGCTTCAAATTACTATAAGGCAGGTCTTGCTAAAGGAAACTTTATGCGTAAGAATAAATATCTGGCTAAATTATTAGAAGAGAAAGGACTGGATAATGAAGAAACATGGAGAACGATCATGCTGAACCATGGCTCCGTACAACATTTGAATGAACTGACTGATGAAGAAAAAGCAGTATTCAAGACATTCAAAGAGATCTCTCCAATGGAAATCATTTCTCAGGCAGCACAGAGACAGCAATATATTGATCAGGCACAATCTCTTAATTTACAGATCCCTTCAACAATGCCTGTGAAGGATGTGAACTATCTTTATATTGAAGCTTGGAAAAAAGGCGTGAAAACCCTGTATTACCAAAGAAGCTCTTCGGTATCGAAAGAAATGATGGTCAACTTTGTAACATGTTCCAGCTGCGAAGCTTAGAATACAAATAATAAACATCTATTATAAAAAGCACGCTTTTCAGGCGTGTTTTTTTATTGTCCAATAATTTACGCATTGAAAAATAACGCAAAGTTTTTTATATCTACAGTTTTAAGAAAGCTAAATAAAGCAACAGAGTTGCTATAAAGCGATTTTATGAAACCCAAAAACGTTCCTATCTTGGATTAAAGAATATTTTTTCACCGGTTTTTGTTTTATATTTGTTATAGTTTTAATCATCACAAAAGCTTCAGACATGAAATTCGGACAAGTAGAAGATCCTTCAATCATAGACTTCACATTACCTAAAGATCATCCCAGAACCAAAGAAATTTTAAGCCAAAATAAAAAGGGACTGGAAAACATCTCTATCGGCTGTGCAAAATGGAATAAAACAGACCTTAAAGGATTTTATCCCAGGGGAACAAAAGATGAACTGACATATTACGCCACCCTGTTCAATTCTATTGAATTAAACGCTACCTTCTACGGAATGCCCACTCCGGAACAGGTTCTTACATGGAAGGAAAAAACGCCGGATCATTTTAAATTCTTTCCGAAGATCACCAATACGGTTTCTCATTTCCGAAGATTGATAGATGTAACCGAACCTGTAACGCAGTTTGCAACTTCCGTGATCAATTTTGGGGACAAATTGGGAATGGTTTTCCTACAGCTTCATGATAATTTCAAACCAAAAGATTATGACAGGCTTGAAAAATTCGTGAAAGACTGGCCTAAAGAAATTCCTTTAGGAATAGAACTTAGAAATACGGAATGGTTTACAAACGAGGATATTTTCAATACGACCTGTGAGCTTTTTGAAAGCCATAACATTTCCAATATCATCGTAGACACTGCCGGAAGAAGAGATATGCTCCATATGCGGCTTACCACTCCCAATGTGTTCATCCGATACGTAGGAGCCAATGCCGAAAGTGATTATACAAGACTGGATGACTGGATAGAACGTTTAACGGAATGGAAAAAGGAAGGACTGCAGAACCTTTATTTCTTCGTGCATCAAAACATAGAAAAGGCTTCACCTCTGCTTTCCGCTTATTTCATTAAAAAATTAAATGAAGAATGGGGAACGGACATCAAAATCCCAGAAATGGCTCCGGGAGGAACCGGAAGTCTGTTTTAAAAAACATTTTTAAATAAATATATAAAAGGACCTTCGAAAGAGGGTCTTATTTCTTTCTTTTGAAAAGCAAAACCAGATTAAGGAAAAGCAAAAGAAAATCCAGTGTCATCCAGATGCCCAGTTTCATATTCTCATAATTATAAGCGTCGATCTGTTTTTTTGCGGCATTCGATAGCTTTACACTCTGATTGATATAATTCTGTACCTCAACGATCTGGTCTATATTTTTATTAGGAACCGAATGCTGTGAAAAGTAAACCATGTTTTTCTTTCCTAAGAATCCCGCGATCCAATACTGATCAGATTCTTCCATCGTAAGATGCTCCACTCTGTAATGTTCCGGGCGGATCTTACCGATATGTTTCGTATTCAATGTTTCGGCTTGATCGGAATTGTGAATACTGATCACATAAAAATCCAAAGGTTGTGGAAGTTTATTGATCACCTGCAATCCCAGAAAATTGTCCGTAACCCCTACTCCGCTTTTCTTGATAAACCAATACGTGAATACCGAGGCGGAAAAAACAACGGTTATTATTCGGAATAATTTTGCCCATTCAGCTCCTCTTCCTGATCTTACTTTTGATAAAACAAGTGAAAAGGCAAGACATAAAAATATTGCAAAGATGATCAATCCCATACTGCAAATATACTGAATTAAAGATTCTTTAGTGAATGCTAATCAACATTCCATTCTTTATAGAACTGATCAAGGAACTTCAGCATAAAACCATGTCTTTCTTCAGCCATTTCTTTACCTTTTTTTGTATTCATCAAATCTTTCAGCAGTAAAAGTTTTTCATAAAAATGATTGATGGTGGTTCCGTTGGATTTTTTATACTCCTCCTTGCTCATATTAAGTTTGGGCTGAATATCGGGATGATACATTAGGTTATTCTTAAACCCTCCAAAGTTGAACGTTCTGGCAATTCCAATGGCTCCAATCGCATCCAAACGGTCTGCATCCTGAACAATTTTAAGTTCTACAGGAAGGTTTTGAGGCGCTTCTCCCCTGTTTTTAAACGAAATATTCTTAATAATAAACAAAACCTGCCCGATCATTTTTTCGGGAACATTCTGACTTTCCAGGAAGTCGCGTGAGATCTTCAGTGCAATGGTTTCATCTCCGTTATGAAATTTCGGATCAGCAATATCATGCAGCAATGCTGAAAGTTCTACCACTTCCTGATCACAATGTTCTGTCTCAGCTATTTTTTTAGACAATTTCCACACTCTTTCTATGTGAAACCAATCATGTCCCGCTTCTGCTCCTTCCAGTTTCTCTTTTACAAATTCTACCGTGTTGTCTATTATATTTTTCATTTAATCTTATATTTTACTTAAAGAGGAATTTACTTTTGATCAACTGATCTCATTCAAGA
>JAFAAJ010000090.1 GCA_023426625.1 Bacteroidota bacterium | reverse complement strand
TGATCCGTTCTTATGAACTTGCCGAAGAAGGAACGATTGGAGTTTGCGGTGGAATGGCGATGTGCGCTTCTTGTCAGATATACGTGATCAATGATCCGGGACTTACAGAAATGGGAGCGGAGGAAGATGCCATGTTAGCAGAAGCTTTCCATGTGAAAGATAACAGCAGATTGGGTTGCCAGCTTCACATTGTGGAAGAAATGGAAGGTCTGGAAGTGGAAATAGCTCCTTATCCTTAAAAAATATTTAATTTAAGTTAATATTAAAGCCTTCTGAATCTTAGATTTCAGAAGGCTTTGTTTTTAAATTTCATCCTTCGAGATCCATTTTCCAACACTAGGAGCTTTATAATTTTTCATCATTTCCAGTAACTCATCAATGTTATCGCTAATCAACAGCATATCGCGATTGATTTGTTTTAGAAAACGTTTGTCTACCATGGTTTGAAGTAGTTTTATCAGGTCATCATAAAAACCGTCAATATTCAAAACTGCAATAGGTTTTTGATGCAATCCCAATTGTGCCCAGGTGATCATTTCAAAGAATTCTTCCAAAGTTCCGTAACCGCCGGGAAGAACGATCACGCCATCACAGAGTTCATTCATTTTGGTTTTTCTTTCGTGCATACTATCCACTAAAATAAGCTCAGTGAGGTTTTTATGAGCAATTTCTTTGGATTGTAGGAAATAGGGTAGAACCCCAATTACTTTTCCGCCTGCATTTAAGGCTCCGTCTGCGATAGCACCCATTAATCCTACATCTGCACCGCCATAAACAAGTTGGATGTTTTCTTTTGCCAAGGTCTGACCGAGTAAAGTAGCCTGTTGCCGGAAAATTTCATCAGATCCAAAACTTGAACCACAGAATATTGTAATACTTTTCATTAATCAAATTTAAGAATGTTTTTGATCACTAAGTTGCAAACTATTAATGATCCACAAAAACAAAATATCCAAAATCTGCTGACTTTGGATATTCGATATCATACTTTGGAATTTATTTCTGAGGAATATTCGCTAAAATATCTTTCAGGAAGTTCCAGAATTTTTGTGCTGAAGAAATACTTGCTTTTTCATCCGGAGAATGTGCTCCTCTAATGGTAGGACCGAAGCTTACCATTTCCATTTCAGGATAATTGGCTCCGATGATTCCGCACTCCAATCCTGCGTGACAAGCTACTACGTGAGGTTTTGCTCCGAATTTTTCTGTGTAGATCTTCTCCATCAGCTGAACGATCTCTGAACCTGGTTTTGGTTTCCATCCCGGATAAGAACCGCTGAATTCTACTTTCATTCCAGCTAGTTCGGCAACGGATTTCAATTGTTCTGCTACAGCATATTTTGTAGATTCTACAGATGATCTTGAAAGGTTCAATATTTTCAGGCTTCCGTCTTTTAATTCTACTCTTGCTACATTGTTAGAAGTTTCCACAAGATCTTGCACATCCGGACTCATTCTGTAAACACCGTTATGAAGAGACTTCAACACCAGAATGATCTTTCTTGAATCTTCTTCGGATAAAGCCTTTTCGGAACTTGTAGAGTTTTCTAAATTGATATGGATATTAGGCTCAACAGTGGCAAATTCTTCCAGAATCTCTTTTTTCAGCTGAGTAGCTTCTTCAAGGAATTCCTGAGCATTTCTTACCGAAACAACAGCAACAGCTTCTCTTGGAATAGCGTTCCTTAAGCCACCTCCGTCAATAGAAATCAGTTGAATATTTTCTTTTCCCAGACCATTATAAAGCAATCTGCCTAAGATAACATTAGAGTTTCCGAAACCTTTGTGGATATCCATCCCTGAATGTCCCCCCTGCAATCCTTTTACCTCAATTCGTACGATCTGTCCTGTAGCCTGTTCCAGTGGATAATCTTGAGTAATCGTTACATCAATTCCACCTGCACAACCTATATCAATCTCATCATCTTCTTCCGTATCAAGATTTAGTAAAATGTCTCCTGTAAGTTGTCCCGGCTTTAAACCTAAAGCTCCGGTCATTCCGGTTTCTTCATCTATTGTGAAAAGCGCTTCCAATGCAGGGTGCGGAATATCTGAACTTTCCAGAATCGACATAATTGTTGCCACTCCTAAACCGTTATCTGCACCCAAAGTAGTTCCTTTTGCCTTTACCCAGTCACCATCAATTTCCATTTTGATTCCTTCTGTTTCAAAATCGAAATTAACATCGTTGTTTTTTTGGCAAACCATATCCAAATGGGACTGTAAAGTCACGGATTTACGATTTTCCATGCCTGCAGTGGCGGGTTTTCTGATGATCACATTGCCTACTTCATCTACAGTAGTTTCCAAACCCAGGTTTTCACCAAATTCCTTGATGAATGCAATTACTTTTCCTTCTTTTTTGGAAGGTCTCGGAACAGCATTAAGCTTGGAAAAATTTTTCCATATTATTTGCGGTTCTATATTGGATAATTCCATAAAAATTTATTTTTCTCAAAATTACGAAATAAAAACGCTCCCGTAAATTCAGGAGCAGTCTTTTTTATTAATGGGAATCACGAAATGGTTAAAAGGCAAAACTGTGAATGCGAAAAGGGAAATTAACAATTTTGAGACTCCTCGTTTTTACGTTTTAACATCCACATTCTCCATAGATCGGAGTGGTTACTACAGTTCCGTCAGCTTTTTCGATGGTTAATGTTCCTTCGAATAATAAGGCTTCTTCATTTTTTATTTTTTTGCCTTTTACGGAAATTTTATAGTTTTCGTTTTCTATTTCTTTGCTCAGTTCGTCATCTACTTCCATGTCGTTGGAAGAGATGAGATTCATGGTCAGTCTTTTTCCGTCTAATTGCATATAGGCGGTTTTTCCGGCATCATCGGCATAAATATATTTTTCGTTTTCAAAATCTGCTTTACTTCTGGCAAAATAGCATGAACATTCCTTGATTTCCTTTGGAAAAGGGAATACATCGACTGAAATTTTCTCATTTTTAATAGTATCAACAACTACAGTATCTTGTTTTCCATTCAAAGAATCAGAGGTGTTGGAAACCGTTTCTTTATCTTTTTTACAGGCGATCAGCATGAATGCCGATAAGGGGATGATTATATATTTCATTGTTTTTTTATAGTGTTTATCCTCTTGATCTTTCCAGAAGAACCATTATCAGTAATGAAAGAATTACCAAAGTTTCATCTTCATCATCAATATCGATCATTCTGTCCAGCTGAAATCTTCTTCCAAAGAAAGAGGGCATTTTTCTGAGTTTAAAATATTCTTTTCCATCTATTCCTCTTAGGGTATAAGAAGGATTGAGGAAATATCCTGTGAAAGCACCAATGAGAGGGATTTCGCTAACGAATCCGTCAAAGAATTTCACCCAAGCGCTATCTTCTGTAACGGTAAATTTTGGCTGATCATGCGCATCCAGAATATTATAAGTTGATTTCCAAATAGAACGCATTCCTTTTCTTGCCAGTCTTCCAAAGTTTTTGCGGTTGACAAGGTCATTCAGAGTATAAGAAGCATTAAAATCTATCCACTGATTGGCCTGGATCCTGAAAAGTTCTCTGGATCTGCTTTCATCATTGAAAACAATGACGTCTTCTTTAAGCTTAAACATTTTCTGACGAACATAGGCAACATAGTTTCCGTGTCTGTCGGTTATGTTGAAATCACTGGATAAAGTGGTGATCTTGAATTTAAAATCCAGAGGATAATTGAGATTGTTAAGTGCCATTAGTTTACTTTTTTCATATTGATATTAAGAACTCAAAGATAAGATTTTTGGTTTAAGATCGACTTCTGAATTTGGATGTTATTCATTATAAATTTTAATCTGATAACGATGGATTCACCACTGAAACTTTCAACTATTATCATTATTTTTGTGTTTATGGATTACCCTAGTAAAGTTTTGGCAAAAGCAGTGGATGAAATCTCCGGATTACCCGGGATTGGAAAGAAAACAGCTTTGCGTCTGGCATTACATTTATTAAAACAACCCAATTCCAGGGCAATGAGCCTTGGAAATTCCATCATCAATCTTGTCAATGAAATAAAATACTGTAAGGAATGTCATAATTTTTCTGATTTTGATATTTGTGAAATATGCAGCAGTCCTAAAAGAAATGACGAGCTGATCTGTATCGTAGAAGATGTAAGAGATGTGATAGCTATTGAAAATACAGGAAAATACACAGGGAAATACCTGATTCTCGGCGGTAAAATTTCTCCGATGGAAGGAATTGGTCCTCATCAACTCAATATTCCGAGTATTGAAAGGAAGTTGAACGAAGGAAAAGTGAAAGAATTTATTTTTGCTTTAAGTGCAACGATGGAAGGAGATACAACAGCTTATTACATTTATAAGAAATTCAAAGGTTATGAGGTGAGGTTTTCCAGCATTGCGAGAGGAATTTCTGTGGGTGACGAGCTGGAATACGCGGATGAAATATCTTTGGGAAGATCCATCATGAACAGATTGCCGTACGATGAAGGAAATTCTTAAATAAGTGATGTAAAATGATGATTTCCGTAATAATTCCCCTGTATAATGCTGAAAAAACGATCGTTGATGCTTTGAACTCGATTAAGGCTCAAACCATTGGTGTGCAGGAATTTGAGGTGATCATTATCAATGACGGATCTACAGATCAGAGCGTAAACGTAGCAGAAAACTACATCCAAGAACATCCGGAAATGAACATTCAGCTTTTGAATCAGCCTAACGGAGGGGTTTCAAATGCCAGAAATGCAGGTTTGAGGATTGCTAAAGGAGAATACATTGCTTTGCTGGACTCCGATGACGAATGGTTACCGGAAAAAACAGAAAGACAGCTGTTTTATCTTGAAAATAAAGAAATTTCCATAGATTTTCTAGCTACCCGAAGAAACAAGAGTAAAATTCTTTATCCTTATCGGGTGATCAATCATTTAGCGGAAATTACGTTCAGAAAATTATTCATCAGGAATGAAGCACAGCCTTCCACGGTGATCTTTAAAAGAAAAGTGCTGGAAAACACCGGATATTTTGACGGGAATCAGAAATACGCAGAAGATGTCAACTACTGGATGAAGATCTCGTTGAACAACACCATGTACATTCTGGATGAGGATCTGCTGCTTGCAGGAAAAGGAAAAAGAAGCTTTGGTGTTTCCGGCTTATCCGCCAATTTATCGGAAATGGAAAAGGGGTATCAGAAGAATGTTAAAGAAATGTATTCTTTAAAAAGGATAAACTTTCTTCAATGTCTTTTTTATAGATTTCTTTACAAGGCAAAATATTTACTTTTGTTGCTCAGAACATCTTATTATAGTATATTGTCTACAGAAACGGATTCAAGATGAAGTTATCCATCATTATTGTTAACTATAATGTGACGCAGTTACTTAGAAATTGTCTGGCGTCGATTAAAAAATATGTCACCGGTATAGATCATGAAGTAATTGTCATGGATAATGCGTCTTCAGATGTTTCGTGGAAAGATCTTATTGCAGAGTTTCCGGAAGTCAGATTCATAGCTTCTCCAAATAACGGAGGTTTTGCAAAAGCTAATAACCAAGCTATACAGGGAGCGAAAGGAGATTATCTTCTGATCCTTAATCCCGATACGGAAATTGAAGGGTTTTATATGCAGAAAGTTCTGGATTTTGCAGACTCAAAAGCTGATTTTGGATGTTTGGGGGTGAGAATGCACGATGCTCAGGGAAATTTC
>JAFAAJ010000075.1 GCA_023426625.1 Bacteroidota bacterium | reverse complement strand
TTATAGGGGGATTTGTCTTTTGAAAATCGGGTGTCTCTGTAAATTCTGAACAAAGATTTTTTAGCATCAATTTTAGAAAGTTCCTCATCAAATCCGCTCATTTCCTGGATCAGTTCTTCCAGAAATTCGATTACATTTTGTTGTGAATCGGTATAAAGGCTTTTATTTTCATTGAACCAGTCGCGGTTGTTGTTTTTAGCAAGTTTATTCAGAAAATCAAAGGTTTTGGGTAATATTGTTGCAGACATATGGATTATTTTTTTTATCAAATTTAGCCAAATCTCTTATACCTGACTCATGTTTTCGCATATTTCCTATTTTTGTGAAAATATCTGTAAATCGATATATTGTTGAAATGTTATTAAATTTAAATTAAAATTTTTATGGTTTTTTTGAGAAAATTTTAAAACGAATAAGGGTTTTTAAAATTAAATTATTGATTTCGTAATATTATTTAAAATAAAATTCAAATAATAATTGTATCTTTGCAAAAATTTTAAAATATTTAATGAATTTATTTACGGAGACCAATTTAAGTCCTGACATTCTTAAGGCGATTGGCGAAATGGGTTACGAAAGCCCGACAGAAATCCAAAAACAGACTATCCCTTTTATTCTTTCAGATATTCGCGATCTAATCGCTCTTGCGCAGACTGGGACAGGCAAAACTGCAGCGTTTTCGCTTCCGATTTTGGATATGATTGACGATACGAGTCGCAAAATCCAACTTTTGGTGCTTTGTCCGACACGAGAACTATGTCTTCAGATCGCTAAAGACATAAAAAATTATTCTAAGTATATGCAGAACATCAAAACTACTGCGGTTTATGGTGGAAGCAGCATTACAGAACAGATGAGATCCCTAAAGGATAAGCCACAGATCATTGTGGGAACTCCGGGAAGGGTAATTGATCTTATCAACAGAAAAGCTCTTGATTTTTCTGCTATTCATTGGTTGGTATTGGACGAAGCCGACGAAATGCTTTCAATGGGTTTCAAAGATGAATTGGAAACAATTTTAAGCGAAACTCCTGAGACAAAGCAAACTTTCTTATTCTCGGCAACGATGAATAAAGAAGTGGAGAGAATCTCTAAAAATTATCTTACAAAACCACACCGTATTTCCGTAGGTTCTATTAATGAAGTTAAGAAGAACATTACGCATGAATACTACGTTGTAGGTTACCGTCAGAAAAAAGAAGCACTTAAAAGATTAATAGACGCTAATCCGAACCAGTATTCCATTATTTTCTGCAGAACAAGAATGGAAACTCAGGAAGTGGCAGACTTCTTAATGCAGAACGGGTATGCGGCAGATGCGCTTCATGGAGATCTTTCTCAGGCACAGAGAGATACTGTAATGAAGAAGTTCAGATTGAAAAACATCGATATTTTAGTGGCAACAGACGTTGCGGCAAGAGGATTGGATGTAAACTCTCTTACCCACGTTATCCATTATTCTTTACCGGATGATCCTGAAGTATTCGTTCACCGAAGCGGAAGAACAGGTAGAGCAGGAAGAGACGGTATCTCAATGGCATTGATTAAGCCTGAAGAGAGCAGAAAGTTAAAGCAAATAAAATCTGCAACCAAAATTGAGATCAACGAAAAGGTAATTCCTACCGGAGACGAGATCATCAAAGCTCAGGTTGGAGGAGTTTTCGAGAAATTATTCACGGAACACGAAGATTTATTTGAGTTTGATGATAACCTGATTCCTGATCTAAGCAACTTTACAAAAGAAGAGCTTGTACACAAGTTATTGCAGTTCCAATTAAAGGATCTTGCCCTGTACTACAAAGGAAAACATGATCTTGTTGAGCAGAAACTGAGCAGCAGAGATGATGATTATTCAAGAAGAGACAGAGGTCGTGACAGAGATAGAGGAAGAGACCGTGATCGTGGCGAAAGAGGAGAAAGAAGAGAGCGTGGAGGAAAGCCAAGAAGAAAGAACGAAAACATGGTAAGATTCTTCTTCAACCTTGGTAAAAAAGACCAATTGAAAAAACTTGATGTTTTAGATATTATTAACAAGGCAACTGCCGGGAAAAGCAAAAAAAGAGCTGAGATCGGTGATATTGAAATTTTAGAGAAATTTTCTTTCTTTGAGGTTGAAAAATCGTTTAAAGGTGACCTTTTAAGTAATATTTCATCTATGAAATTCAGAGGAAAGGATATGAGAGCTGAAGAAGCTAATTAATATTCATTCTAAACTATACTAAAAACCGGCTTAAAAGCCGGTTTTTCTGTTCTGTGAATCAATGTTAAGCTAATGTTAATAAAACTTAACATAAGACTATTTCAGATGCCACGCTTTTTTAAGAAATTTGCAGACGAATTATAAAAACTTAAAAATGGGAATTGGTAATATTTTCCACGCTTTTCAACCAAAAGATAAAATCTTCTTTGTACTTTTTGAAAAGGTAACTGAAAACCTTGTGGCAATGTCTGAAGAATTCAACAATGGAGTAAAAGACTTCGATCTGAATGACGACTCCATGCTGAAAAGGATGAGCGATTACGAACACAAAAACGATGAGCTTACTCACGAGATCTTTGTGGAATTAGGTAAAAACTTTATCACCCCTTTCGATCGTGAAGATATCCACACATTAGCAACAGGGCTGGATGATATTGCGGATTACATTTACGCTTCCACGAAATACATTTTCTTATACAAATCGCCTCTGATGAAGGCTTATGCAGACTTCTCATTATTGATCCATAAAGCTTGTTTGGAAATCCAGACTGCCATGAAAAACCTTAATGGATTTAAAAATATGGAACAGGTAAAAGAAGCTTGTATCAAAGTAAATTCTATTGAAAATATTGCGGATGATCTGCTCTCAAACTCAATGGTAGAATTATTTGAAACCAATGATGCCATCAATATCATCAAAGTTTCATCTGTACTGAACTACCTTGAAGTGGTGACCGACAAAGCTGAGGATGTTGCCAATACGATTGAGAACATCATGATTAAATACGCCTAAACAATATAACAAAAATGGAATTTCCTGTTTTACTTATAGTTATCATTGGTTTGGCTCTGATCTTTGATTATATCAATGGTTTTCATGATGCAGCCAACTCTATTGCAACTATAGTTTCTACAAAAGTATTAACTCCGTTCCAGGCTGTACTTTGGGCAGCATTATGGAATTTTGCGGCGTTCTTTTTAGCAGCGTATGTCATTGGAGAATTTAAAATTGGTAACACAATCGCCAAAACGGTCAATGAAAATTTTATCACCCTTGAAGTTATCGTTTCAGGACTCGTAGCGGCTATTGCCTGGAATCTTTTAACATGGTGGTTCGGGATTCCGTCCTCATCATCACACACACTGATCGGTGGATTTTTGGGAGCAGCCTTAACGCATGCTTTCATGATGGATTATCACCATGTGATAACAAGTCAGCCCGATCTTGGCTTTATAGATTCTATTAAAGCAGCTTTTCATCAGGTAACCACTCAGGATGTGGTGAAATTCAATAAGGTGATTCCTATCTTCTTATTCATTTTCATGGCACCGATCATAGGAATGATTATTTCAATCATCATCACACTGATCATCGTTCACCTTTATAAAAAATCAAACCCTCATAAAGCAGATAAATCCTTCAAAAGATTACAGCTTGCTTCTTCAGCTTTGTTCAGTTTAGGGCACGGTTTAAATGATGCACAGAAAGTAATGGGTATCATTGGAGCGGCACTGATCTACTATCACGTGGAAATGCTGAATGATCCTATCTACGTCAACCTTGAATCTGCAGCCCGATTCGATTATTTTGCACAACATTATCTTTGGGTACCTTTAGTTTCCTTCCTGGCAATTGGTTTGGGAACCATGAGTGGTGGCTGGAAGATCATTAAAACAATGGGAACTAAGATCACAAAAGTGACTTCATTAGAAGGAGTAAGTGCGGAAACAGCCGGAGCTATTACCTTGTTCATTACCGATCATTTCGGGATTCCGGTTTCTACAACACACACGATTACAGGTTCCATTATCGGAGTAGGATTAACGAAAAGAATTTCGGCAGTTAGATGGGGAATTACAGTAAGCTTACTTTGGGCTTGGGTATTAACCATTCCTATCTCAGCTATCGTTGCAGGTGTTACTTATGTTTTGGTGACCTGGTTGGCTTAAGAACATATTTAAATTTGAAATTCATCATAAAACTTTGCCTGCCCAGGCAAAGTTTTTGTTTTATAAAAGATAAATTAATTAGTTAACAGTTTTTCGATTAATTTATTTTGTGTTTCTAGAAGTTGGGTGATTAGTTCTTGATTATTTACTATTTTTTTGAGTAATTCTTCTGGGAAATTATTAAATATTCCTTTATTATAAACTACATCATTATTTGTTTGTTCTTCATTAATTAAAGTTTCTCCATCCAAAAAATAATTTGCGCCTACTTCAAAATAATTACATACTTTTTGCATGAAAATGAAATCGATTTTTTCAACTGTTCCGTTTTCAATCTTGCTGAGATTACTTTGTGAAATTTCTAATTCGTATGCTAATTTCTCTTGAGAAAGATTTTTCTTTCCATAAGTCTTTTTATTTTGAAGCCTAAATCATTCATTTATATAAAAAATTATAGGATAAAGATAAATTTTTTATATAAATTTCATCTAAATTCATTTTATTCGATTTCGAATATATTTTATTCTATTGATAATAAATCTATTGGAGGTTAATTCCCAGTTTAGGGAAAATTCTAAAAGTACTTTAATATTATTAATTTCAAATTCAAATTTAATATGAAAACTATTATTAATCACAGCTGTTTTTGTTGTAGCTTTTTTTAAAGCTAATACTGGAGTTGTAACTTCTATTAGTGATAACCTTAAGGATATAGAAAAAACAACTGAAAAAGAGGTAAAAGAAACTCTCGTTCAACAATATTGTCAGGAATATACTATGGTCACATGGTGTAACAATAATAC
>JAFAAJ010000320.1 GCA_023426625.1 Bacteroidota bacterium | reverse complement strand
GTTTATTATCTTAAGGATGATGAAGTTATGGATAAAAATGCCATCAAAAATATTACAAAGATCTTCAAGATCATGAAACCTCTGAATGATTTTTTGAATGCGCCGTTCCAGTAACAACTTAATACTTTATTATCCAAATTGATATAAAAACAAAAACCAAACAATCAGCTAACAATCAAACCATTACAATTTTCGAAATTTAACACTTGTTTAACATTTTTACGTATCTTTGCTGTTCGCCAAAAATTTAGGGATGTCTCTATATCAAAGAATTGCAGAAAAGCTACAGTATATAAGTCCGGATTTTTATAAGAAGAGATTTTTTAAAAATTTAAATCATCTTACAAAAGACAACTTTTCCAAGCGAAATGTAGAGCCGGAATTGGTATGGATCAAGGAATATTTACCTGAAAATGCTGTCATTCTTGATATTGGTGCGAATGTGGGAGCTTTCCTGTATCAGTTGGAAAACAAACTGAAACAAGAGAACATGTATGCTTTTGAGCCTAATAAAAAGCTTTACAACCGTTTGAAAAGGCTATTTCCTCACATGAAAGTCTGGTCTCTTGCTCTTTCGGATGAAAATACAACTGCAGAATTCAAAGTTCCAGTCATCAACGGGAAGTTAATTGCTTCCAGAGGAACACTGAACACAGAATTCAAAGAAAAAGGAGAAGAGAAAAGCTATACGGAAACGGTAAAAGTGATCCGACTGGACGACTGGTCAGAAACTGAACGCTTTACCAAGGTGGATTTCATTAAAATAGACGTGGAAGGAAACGAACTCAAAACCCTTTCCGGAGCAGAGAAAACCATCAGGAAATTTCTACCGACATTAATGGTGGAAATGGAGCAAAGACATCACGACAAACCTATCTGGGACGATATTTCAAGGATTGAAAGTTGGGGATATGAAGCAAAATATCTGAACAGAAACAATTTTGAGCTTGAAAAACTGACAGAAAACATCATAACACAAAATACAATAGACGAAAAAAATAAAACCGAGTATATCAACAACATTATTTTTATACCTAAAAACCTATAAAACAGCGTTATGAGTGTAGTAGCAAGACAAGGATTCAAATATTCGATCATAGGATATATTGGCTTTTTGTTGGGTACCGTTTCAGCCATTTTTATTTTTCCGAATGATTTTGAATTTTACGGAAAGCTACGATACATTCTCCCAAGCGCCGAATTTCTGGTTCCTTTTGTGGTAATGGGGGTTTCCTATTCCAATGTGAAGTTTTTCCATACGGTGGAAAAAGACGGGAAGAAGCAGAATATGCTCTCCTTGTCATTGCTTGCGATATTGATCAATTTTATCATATTTACGGGCATTTTTTTCCTGCTGCCCTACATTTATCCAAAATTCAGGAACACAGAAGCCTGGAAGATCAAAGAAGTTATTCTTCCTTTGGTTTTGATACTTTCTTTCTGTGCGATATTCAACAAATACACTTCAAATTATAAGAGGATCGTTGTTTCCAACATCTTTGACAATCTTTTTCCGAAGATCGCCAATTTGGGAGCTTTTTGCCTGTTCTTTTATTTCACAATCTCGCAGAAATTTGCGTTTGCTTTCTTTTTCGGGATGTTTGCACTGATGCTTCTCGGGTATATTTTTTATACGAATAAGCTCGAAAAAATTCAATTGGATTTCAGTACTGATTATTTCAAAAAAGACAATTTCTGGAAAGAGTTTTTCAATTATAGCTTTTTTGGTTTTTTAGGAACTTTTGGAAATTATCTGGCGATCAACAGCTTGATGATCGGTGAATTTATGGGGATGGAAGAAAATGGGATTTATGCTGTTCTGTATGCGCTGATCTCACTTATTTCTATTCCGCAGTTAGGATTATTCAATGTTTCCGCACCTATCATCAGTCAGCATCTTGCTGATGGAAATATGGAAGAGCTGGACAGATTTCATAAGAAAACTTCTTTAACGCTTTATTTTTTAGGTGCTGTTTTGTTTTCCTGTATTATGGTAGGGTTTCCTTTCTTAACTGAATTTATGCCTAAAAACGGGACGATGCTGAGAATCTATGAACCAGTGATCTGGATATGGGGTTCTGCTGTTTTGGTGGATCTGGCTACTGGATTCAACGGAAACATTATTTCTCTTTCTAAATACTATCGTTTCAATATTGTGGTGATGCTTCTTTTAGCCGGACTTACGGTTGGATTGAATTATTATTTTATAAAAAACACGGATCTCGGATTGGTTGGAATTGCTTTATCTACGGCTATTTCTTTAACCACCTACAACGTTGTTAAAATCATTTTCAATTATCTGATGTTTAAAGTTTCACCTTTAAGCATTGAAATGATCTTTGTTTCCATCATTTGTACATTAGCGATTACTGTTGCTATTGTATTGCCGACTTTTGAGAGTAATTTCATCAATTTGATCTACAAACCGGCTGTTGTCTTGGTACTGATCTATATCGGGAACTATTTTACCAGAGTTTTCCCTATTGAGGATTATCTGAACATGAAATTCATCAAAAGTGTTCTGAAATTTTAAGTAACCTGAGTTCGAGATAAGCTTATATACCACGCAAAGCTAAACAAAAGTATTAATCACATGGTTTTTAAAAATTTAAGATATACAAAGGCGTGAAACTTATCAAAGTAATACAAGAATTTTGTATTACTTTGATAAACGAGGTGGCATTGTTTAACTCAAAAAGTGTTTCAAATATTAAACATTTCTTTGCTTCTCTTTGCGATAAAATAATTTTATTTTGAAAATTAATTATTTAAAATATCCCTTATCCCGAACTCAGGTTAAGTAAGCTTTTTTCAATTATCAAATCGTGATCAGGCTCTGCAAAACGGCTTCCAGCTTAGGCTGCACCGCTTTTTTACTGTAATCTTCCTGAAAATCGTATATAAGATTTTTAAGCTCCACAAACTGTTCAATCACATCTTCTCTTTCAGGAATAATAAACTGGTTTTTCGTGGGATAATCGGACGGAAAAACGGCCAGTTTTCCATATTTTATGGCATCACCTAAGTTTCCTGTCATTTTTGTATGTCCGTACCTTTCTTTTTGACTGAAAAATGTCGTTTCCTTCTGAACCGGACACCATAAAACATCCGCTTTCTGCATCCATTCGTCAAACTCCTTAGCTGAAACTCTTTTTGAAAAGTATTGAATAT
>JAFAAJ010000291.1 GCA_023426625.1 Bacteroidota bacterium | reverse complement strand
TAAGTTGAGGATCGTAATCAATTTCCTGGTCGAATAAAACCACCTGAATATCTTTGTTGATAATTACTGTTCCGCTGTCTGCGATCTCTTTACCTATCAGAATTTTTAGCAAAGTGGATTTCCCGCTTCCGTTTTTGGCCACAATGGCTATTTTGTCCCCTTCATTGATGTTGAAAGAAATATTTTCAAATAAAATTTTTATTCCGTAGGATTTGGTGAGATTTTCTGCAGCAACGTAATTCATTTCAATCGATATTTACAGCGCGAAAATACGAAATATTAAGGCATGGAAAGATAAATCTACTTTTGTAACAATTTTTAATGTAGATTTGATAAACAAATTAAAAACTTAAAACTATGATTCAATTTAACTTTTTGGCTATTCTGATAGCTGCATTGGTACCCTTGGTAATTGGTTTTATATGGTATAATCCTAAGTTTCTTGGAAATGCGTGGATGAGAGAATCTGGTGTAACGGAAGAAAAAATGAAAAAGGCGAATGTAGGACTCATTTTCCTGTTCACAATTATTTTATCACTTCTGATCTCATTTTTTATGCAGTTCCTTACTATTCATCAGTATGGTGCATCCGGAATGATAGGCGGAGATGAAACTCTGGCTAAACCTTCTTATTTTGCTTTTATGAAAGATTATGGAATGGCTTACCGTTCTTTCGGACATGGAGCTTTACATGGCTTCATCGCCACACTTTTTCTGATCTTTCCGTTGTTTGCTATTAATGCGCTGTTTGAAAGAAAATCATGGAAATATATCTTCATCAACGCAGGATATTGGGCGGTCACGCTGACAATAATGGGCGGTATCATCTGCGGATGGTATGCTGCAGACGGGTTCAATTGGGTGACACAGAAATAAATTGATATTAATTTAAATGAACAAGGCTGCATGAGTAGCCTTTTTTATGTCGTATAGAATAGAAATATACAGCAGTACTCGTGAACTTCCTTCAGATTGGAATACTGTTATAGGAGAACATAATATTATGTTGTCTAAGGAATACTTCACGGCTTTGGAACAATCTGCTCCGGAGAATATGAAGTGTTATTACGCAGGATTCTCCAAAGAACAGGAATTGATTGGCGGAGCTTTATTCCAATATTTGAATTTCAGGTATCATTCCACTTTTCAGAAGGGAGAGGTTTTGTGCAGTGTAAGAAATTTTTTAGCAAAAAAGATCAGCCGTGATGTGATGATCCTCGGAAATAATATGCTTACCGGACAAAACGGATTTTACTTTGATTCATCGAAAATCAGTTTTGAACAGGTTGTTGTTCTTTTAGATGAAGTAGTTTGCAGAATGCAGAAGCAGACCAGGAAAACATCGCTCATCATTTATAAAGATTATCAGGAAGATTTTGTTAAACGTTTTCAGGGAAAGAATCATAAAGATTATTTCAGATTTTCGGTTCAGCCGAATATGGTTTTAAGGCTTGATAAAGCTTGGATATCTTTTGACGAGTATCTTAACGCTTTTTCTACAAAATACAGAACGAGAGCCAAATCTGCAAAGAAAAAATTTCAGGGAATTGAAAGCAGGGAACTTGGTTTGGAGGATGTTAAAAAGCATCAGTCCGAAATGAATACTTTATACCAGAATGTAGCTGAGAATGCCCCTTTCAATACTTTTTTTCTGGCGGATAATCATTTCGAAAAGATGAAGGAAAATTTAGGGCAACATCTAAAAATTTTCGGGTATTTTCTGAATGAAAAACTGATCGGTTTTTATACACTGATCCTTAACAATCATGATATTGATACCTATTTTTTAGGCTATGATAAAGAGCTTCAGAAAGAGAAACAGCTCTACCTGAATATGCTGTTGGATATTGTGAAATATGGAATCGATCATCAGTTCAGGAGAATAATTTTCGGAAGAACCGCTTTAGAGATAAAGTCTACCATTGGGGCAGAACCCGTAGAAATCTTTGGTCTGATCAAACATAATAGCAAACTCTTGAATCCCTATATGGAAAAGATTTTCGTGTCTTTAAACCCTAAAACGGAATGGATCCAGAGAAAGCCTTTCAAATAAGTTAGTCTAAAGTCAATCTTTCCAATGACCACCTGCTTCCATTGTATATATCGAGATCGACTTTGGTGTTGATTCCATATACAATACCATTTTCCGTGAATTGCCAGAAATTCCATGCATCATCGGGAGACGGAGCCGGAACGTCATTATAATTCGCCAACCAAAGCGGATATCCATCGAACTCACCCTTTAAAAAGTCTTTATAATAATGGTAATAGGTATAGATTATAGGTTTTGCTCCGTAAGTATCCTCCACGATTTTACACCAGATTTTAAGGTCTTCGACCAGTTTTTTATTGCTTTTACGTCTCGGAATTTTTTCAATATCTAAAATAGGAGGCAGATCACCGCTTTCCAGCTTTACATTTTGTAAAAAGTTATTGGCCTGGATCACCGGATCTTCATCTGCTCTGTAAAAATGATAGGCTCCGCGGATCAGTTCCCGTTTTTTGGCAAGTTCCCAGAAATCGTCAAAATGTTTGTCGGCATTTCGGTTTCCCATTGTTGCGCGCATGACCACAAATTCAAGAGGAATGGTTTTATTTCCGATACTTAAGCTGTCCCAGTTGATATCTTCTTTGTTTTGATAATGTGAAATATCAAATCCATAGGTTTTATCCAGATTATCCGTAATGATTTTCTGAATTCTTGCTGCTTCTTTTTCGCTGTTGTGGAGCTTCTTATGGGTAAATTTGTTAAAATATAAAGCGTAATAATAGCTGATGGATTGCTTCAGGTATAATCCGGTGCCAATAAGTCCGATAATCAATATTGCCAATACGATTTTCCGGCGGAAAAAATAATTCTTCCGTCTCTTGCTGTGGACATTTCTGGCAGTTTTTTTGGAGTACTTTTTTCTCGGCATAAAGTTTTGCAAAACTAGCTTTTTACGAACTAAAATGCTAAATAAAATCAGTAAATTTGTTTGATATGGAAACACGTGAAAAAATCATTATAATAGGTGGCGGATTTGCAGGTTTACAGCTTGCAAAATCTTTAAACAACAAAAATAAAAAAGTGATTCTTCTGGACAGGGTGAACCACCATATGTTTCAGCCTCTGTTTTATCAGGTTGCGTGTGGAAGGATAGAACCTTCCAATATTTCTTTTCCATTCAGAAAAATTTTTCAGCAATCCCGAAATACACAATTCCGTTTAACGGAAGTCAGAGAAATAGATCCTGTTCATCACAAAGTAATTACTGATGAAGCAGAGTTTACGTATGATAAGCTAATCATTGCTACAGGCTGTAAAACCAATTTTTTCGGAAATAAAGATCTCGAAGGCAAAGCTTTTGCGATGAAGAATACCCAGGAAGCGATCAGTATCAGGAATCATGTTTTGATGACCTTCGAAAAGCTGATCATTGAAAAAAAACGCAGTGATGACGGAAACTGGAATATTGTGATCGTGGGCAGCGGACCAACCGGTGTGGAACTTGCCGGAGCTTTTGCCGAAATGAAAAAAGATATTCTTCCGAGAGATTACCCTTATATGAACTTCAGTCAGCTTAAAATTATTCTGGTAAGTTCTACCGAAAAACCTCTTGCTGTTATGAGCCCTGAAGCTCAGGAAAAATCGGAAAAGTACCTCAAAGAACTGGGCGTGGAATTTCTAAGCGCAGAATATGTGACGGATTATGATGGTGACAGGGTTTATATGAAGAGCGGAAAGCAAATCCCTTCCAATAATGTTATTTGGGCTGCAGGAGTTACCGGAAATGTAATCGGCGGTTTTCCTGAAGATAAGTTGATTAAAAACAGATATATTGTTGACCGGTACAATAGAATAAAAGGGTATGATAATATTTTTGCGATAGGAGATATTTGTCTGATGGAAACTCCAAAATATCCGCTGGGACATCCGCAGGTGGCGAATGTAGCGATTACTCAGGCAAAAAACTTAGGCAGAAATCTTTCGAAAAAGAATGTAAATGAGTGGAAGGAATATGAGTATGAAGATAAAGGTTCTTTAGCAACTATCGGGAAGCATCGTGCGGTGGTAGATCTGCCATTTATGAAATTTCAGGGATTTTTAGCGTGGTATTTCTGGATGTTTCTACATTTAATGTTAATTTTGAGCGTTAGAAATAAGCTTGCCATTTTCTTTAACTGGATGTGGAGCTATTTTAATAAAGATTCATCGTTACGATTGATCATTTTACCTAATAAGAAAAACGGAACTTTACAATGAGAATTGATATAATAAGTGTACTGCCTGAACTGATGGAAAGCCCATTCAAAACTTCTATTTTAAGAAGAGCAATGGACAAAGGATTGGTAGAAGTACATTTTCATCATCTGAGAGACTGGGCAACCAATAAACACAGGCAGGTGGATGATGAGCCTTATGGAGGAGGAGCCGGAATGGTTATGATGGTTGAGCCATTAGACAAATGTATTTCCGAGCTTAAATCCCAGAGAGATTATGATGAGGTAATTTATCTCACTCCGGATGGTGTTACCCTGAACCAGAAAATTGCCAATTCTCTTTCGATAAAAAATAATCTTATCTTTTTGTGTGGTCATTATAAAGGAATTGACCAAAGAGTGAGAGATCTTCATATAACCAAGGAAATTTCCATTGGTGATTATGTGCTCACCGGAGGTGAACTGGCGGCTTGTGTGTTGGCGGATTCTGTGATCAGATTGATTCCCGGAGTTCTGAACGATGAGCAAAGTGCACTTACCGATAGTTTTCAGGATGATCTTTTATCTCCTCCCATCTATACCCGACCTGAAAATTATAAAGGTTTAGAAGTTCCAAAGGTTTTATTAAGCGGTAATTTTGCAAAAATTGAAGAATGGCGTCATGATGAAGCCGTGAGAATTACCAAAGAAAAACGTCCTGATTTACTCTGATTTTAGTTGCTGAAATTTACCGACTTGCAATTTTTACTTCAATTTTAGAGGAATTCTCAAAATGGGATAATAGTAATTCATGAATTTGCGTTTATAAGTTGAAAAAAAGTTATATGATACTATTCTTTGCATAATTTTTTTCTTTATAATATTGGATTTGTATATTGTTATAAATTGTATATTAGTGGTATGTATTTTGCAATCGTTGATAATTTAAATTAATTAAAAACATTTGATTGCTTTTTGTTATTGAAATTTCAATTTTAATGTAAATAATTAATTTTAATATATTGTAAATTATTTAACCATATTAAAAAAAAAATAATAAATTTACAACCTGAAATCAAAGTGTATATTTAGAATAGAATTGTGTGATTGAATCGTTCAGTTTTTACAATGTCGAAAATTTATTTTTACCAGATCCTAAATCTACTCATAAACTAGACCCTACTATTTCCGGGCTTAGAAATTGGGACGAAAGGAAATACAGAAATAAACTTTTTAAAATTGCACATGTATTTCAGCTAATGAAGGAGAATAATGGTGTTTTACCGTTTGTAATAGGTCTTGCTGAAGTTTCCGGAAGGAAAGTATTGGAAGAGCTGGTGCAGATGGAGCCCTTTAATTCTGAATACGGAATTGTACATTACAATTCTATGGATGAAAGAAGGGTTGATGTCGCAATCTTATATGATAAAAGTAAAGTAGAGGTTATTGATTCCGAAACGATCACTTTTTTCTTTGAGATTACTGATAGAAATATAGAAAGTTATGACACAACTAGGGATGTACTTTATTCAAAAATAAGCTATAAAGGAGAAATTATTAATGTCTTTGTCGCCCATCTTCCCTCAAAGCGAGAAAAGGACATTAATAAGCCAAAAAGATCTTTTATACTCGGAGAAATTCGGGGCCGAATTTTGAATATCGTAGATCAGAAGAAGGAGCATGTAATTTTGTGTGGTGATTTTAACGAAAACCCAGATGATGAAAATTTAGTAAAAATTCTCTACGACAACGATGGCCGAAAGGTGCTAGAAAACCCTTTTCAGGAGTTGTTTTCCACAAGAAGATATTCTACTTTTCATTATAAATCTGGACTGCTATTTGACCAGATCATGTTATCAAGATCTTTTTTTGGTAGTTCAAATCTGGCATTTCAGAATGCTGATGTATTTAATTCTGAAAAAATAAGCAGCCGGGACAGGAAATTTGAAGGACGTCCCTTCCGAACGTATGCAGGTACACGCTATTTAGGAGGTTACAGTGATCATTTTCCGGTCTTTGTACAATTAGCTTATAG
Organism: Bacteroidota bacterium; assembly: GCA_023426625.1. Classification (GTDB taxonomy): domain Bacteria; phylum Bacteroidota; class Bacteroidia; order Flavobacteriales; family Weeksellaceae; genus Chryseobacterium. Next base: position 5,548 of record JAFAAJ010000291.1, on the reverse strand, counting down.
TAAAAACATGAATAAATAAAGTAGAAAATGAAAAATTCAAGTACCACTAGTTATCATTTAGATTCTATTGACAAAGAGATTATCTATATGTTGATGGATAACGCCAAAACTTCTTTAGCGCACATTTCAAAAAATGTCGGAATTTCTACTACAGCTGTTCACCAGAGAATAAAAAAACTGGAGCAGGCAGGTGTTATAGAAAACTCAATTTCATTCCTTAACCCCAAAAAGATTGGATATAAGGTGACTTCATACATTGGAGTATTCTTGGATCAGCCAAGCCATTATTCTGATGTGGTGAAATCTTTGAAAGATATTAATGAAGTTGTGGAAGCACATTATACCACAGGCAATTATACAATTTTCTTAAAAGTTCTTTGCAAAGATAATGATCATCTGATGCAGATTCTGAGCAAGCTTCAAAAGCTAAAAGGAGTAACAAGAACGGAAACTTTCATATCTTTGGAGCAAGGAATCAACAGACAACTGAAAGTATAATGTTATGAACATCGCTCAATATTTGGATTCAACCTATTTGAAGACCCCGCTACAATCGGGATTAACAGAAGAAGAAACATTACAGAAGGATAAGGAACTTGCGCAGGAAGCTATTGATAATGGTATTTTTGCGGTAATGATCCGACCGGATTATGTCTCTGAAATCAAAAAATATCTTCAGGAAAGAAATTCAGGTGTTGTAGTGGGTACTGTTATCGGTTTTCATGAAGGAACCTATACCGTTGAACAGAAATTAGCCGAAGCCTCTAAAGCTATTGAGGATGGCGCAGACGAACTGGATTTTGTTATTAATTATACGGCTTATCTCAATGGAAATTCTGATCTGGTAAAAGAGGAATTTGTACAATGCACGCAACTGTGTTTACAACATCATAAAGTCGCAAAATGGATTATAGAAATTGCAGCTTTAACGGATGAGCAAATTGCCGATCTTACCCATAGGATTTCTACATGGGCAGAAGAAAATTTTCCGGAAACAGACTGGTCCCGGATTTTTGTAAAATCTTCCACAGGATTTTATGAAACCACAGAAGGAAAACCCAACGGAGCAACATTTGAAGGTATTAAAATAATGCTTGACAATGCCGGAAAACTTCCAGTAAAAGCAGCAGGTGGAGTGAGAACTCCCGAAGATGCACAAAAAATGATCAGTATGGGAGTCAAAAGAATAGGAACATCTTCAGCCTTAGCTTTAATTAAAGATCACTCCACTTCAGAACAATATTGAAAATTAAAATTTTACCTAAAAAAAAGAACCATCAAAACTAATGGTTCTTTTTTTATTTTTTATAGTCTATACTTGTTCCTGGTATTCTGCATAAAACTGCCGGGTTTCCTGAATCAGGGCGTCCATTTCTTCTAAAGTGAAAATTTCTAAGAATTTCTTTCTGAATTCCTTGAAATGCGGAACGCCACGGAAATAATTACTGTAATGCTGTCTCATTTCAATCAGGCCTAATCTTTCACCTTTCCATTCTGCACTCCATTCCGCGTGTTGACGAACAGCCAATAATCTGTCTGAAACAGTAGGCTCAGGAAGATGCTCTCCCGTTTTGAAGAAATGTTTGATCTGGTTGAATATCCATGGATATCCAATGGCAGCACGACCGATCATAATTCCGTCACATGCATATTTTTGCTTGTATTCCAATGCTTTTTCAGGAGAATCTATATCACCATTTCCGAAGATCGGGATTTCAATATTCGGATTTTGTTTGATTCTTGAGATGTGCTCCCAATCCGCTTCACCTTTATACATTTGAGCACGCGTTCTTGCATGGATGGTCAAAGCTTTGATACCGGTTTCCTGCAAACGTTCTGCAACTTCATCAATATTTATACACGTACTGTCCCATCCTAAACGGGTTTTTACAGTGACAGGCAAATGTGTAGAACTCACCACAGCTTTGGTAAGGCGCACCATAAGATCGATGTCTTTCAAAACACCGGCTCCGGCTCCTTTACAAACTACCTTTTTTACCGGACACCCGAAATTAATATCCACCAAATCCGGATTTACGGTTTCCACAATTCTTGCAGACATGGCCATAGCTTCCTCATCGCCTCCAAAGATCTGGATCCCTACAGGTCTTTCATAATCAAAAATGTCCAGCTTTTTTCTACTTTTGATGGCATCACGAATTAAGCCTTCAGAAGAGATAAACTCCGAATACATCAGATCTGCGCCATGCATCTTGCATAAACGTCTGAACGGAGGATCACTTACATCTTCCATGGGGGCCAGCAAAAGCGGAAATTCCGGCAGTTCTATATTGCCTATTTTTATCATGGTGCAAATCTACGAATTTTCTAACTTTCTGTCAGACTGATATTATCTATCAGATTAAATGATGAATAATGACTGATAAATGATAAACCAGGAATGTACTTGAACAGTTAATTTAACCAGTAACTAGTCTAAAAACTAGCCTTCACCTGCATACTTCCGATATGGATCGTTCTATCACCTGAATTCCTTCCTTCATAATTAAGATTTAATTGTAAGAAAGAATTAATAGCCTGTTGAATGAATACACTCCATACCTGGTTTTTTCCGGGTTTCAATCCGTCAAGCATCTGGTTTCCGACAATACTGAAATTATTTCCTGTGAAGTCATTATTAATGAATGAGAAATTTCCTCTGATCGAAGTTTTCTTACGTTCCCATTGAATGGTTCCCGTGATGTCAAATGCTTTCAAAAGTTCTTCTCCGTCTGTTCTCTGCTTTTGGCGGAAAGAAGAAGAAAGTTCAGCCTGAATGGCATCCGTAAATTTATAAGTAGCTTTCGGTTTGGTTTCGAAATTATGCAATTGATAATCCCTTGTTTTGAATAATTGGGATGAATTACTGATATCATGAACGGAGTTTTCCCAGTCTATCCTGAATTCTTTATTGAACCAATATCCAATATTCAGGAAGTGAGAAGTCTGTTCTCTTTCTTCATTACTGAAATTGGCATTGATGAGATTATCATTGGCAATAAATCGGTAATTCCCGTTCCATCCGGATTTTTCGGTAGGACTGAACTGAATGGAAGTCAGAATGTTTTGATTTTTGAGGATCTGGTCTTCATTTTTTTCAAACGGATTCAGCACCAGAACTTTATCTTTTTTAAAGAAGGAGTTTTGTGAATTCAATGAAATATTAAAGTTCCAACGCTTTAAAAAAGCATTTTCAGAATTAAAAATTATAGAAGGGTTTACAAATAAAGCCAGCTGTAATTTGTTCTTGTTGGAAGGAAGATAACGCACAGAATTGGTATAGATCCTGATGTATTGGGCAAGATCCGAATATTCTGCGATCTCAAATTCATCCAGTTGCTGAATTCCGTCTCCGTTATAATCTGTCCACTTATAAATACCTTGTCCGTCCGTCACTTTGATATACTGGAATTCTCTTTGGGCTTCCTGTCCGTTCCCTAGTTCATAGAATGCCTGTAAACGCATTCCGTTTCGGAAAAGCTGTTGATTGTACAGAACGTTTCCTACCACGAAGTCATTATTTCGGTTCATATCAGCATCAGCATTCTGATAGAAGAATTTTCTGTAATGAACGAGTGCATTTAAGGTTGTTTTTTCTGTTTTGATGAGCTGGCTTTCTGCCATAAATCCTAAAATATTGTTCATATTTTGGAGTCTGTTATCCCGTACAGAATCATTATCCCTCATATACACTTTTGCCAGTAATTTGGTTCTGGAGCTGTCTCCGATCTTCTTTTGAACAAAGATTTCTTTCCAGCTGAAACTTGTGACATCCATCAGCTGAGTGTCATCAAATTTTTTTTCATTATGCTCCATACTTCCTCCTAAAGCCCAGCTTCCTTTTTGTCCTGTATATTCCGTTGATACACCTCCTCTGATAAACTTGGTGTCCTGAAGAGTTGAATTGGTACTCAGGTAAGATAAATTTCCTTTTGTAAAGAATTTACCTTTGATCCAGCCAAAATCCAGTTCATTTTTAATCCCTTTATAAGAATCCCTTTCATCAAGGTAATTGAGGCGATAGTTCAGCAAGGATTTATTATTCCATTTATTCAGGAAACTGAAGATAAACCTGTTTTGGGTTTTCTGGCTGAATTCCTGAGCTAAGTTGAAATCCCTTGAGAATTCCACATCATTGATACGGTCTAAAATATGAAACTGCTTATCAATATATTGATATTCAAAACTAGGAGTTCCTTTCCAGTTGTTCTTTGTGAAAGTTTTGTTCCCGAAAATACGACCCGCATATCCTATGTTCTGTTGTGAATCCTTTGAGGAAAATAAATTGATGTCATAATTACTTAATGAAATATCGGCTCCTATTTTACCTTCTTTTAACAGAAATTCGGAGTTTAAAGAGTACACCTGTGATTTTTCAGGGGAAGGAAGTTTTCTTACGGCTCTGTAATCTCCCATATTAGGGCCTACATATTCAAATACACGACCGTTATTGGTGGTTTGTGTTACCTTATAATCTCCCAAATTAGCTCCAAAATACGTATATGAAACCTGGTAAAGCGTTTCATTGGCATCCGTAGAGAATTCATAATAATTACCATTAGGATTCTGAACGAGGCGATACAAAATCTTGTTCACGTCATATTCACTAACAACACCGGAAGGAGCATACATCAAATTAGGGTCGTTTCCGGCATCGGCCAATACTTGCTCGTCTTCTGGAGAAAGATTCAGAGAAAGCGGAGCGTTTTTATTGTCATTCTCCATAAACCAGTTTAATCCCAGTCTCAGCTTTTCTCTTTTATGCTCAACTTTTCCGGTAAATAAATATCTCGAATAATTCCTATTGGTGTAATTATAGGAAATGGTAATAAAGTTTTGTTGGAAAATAGGACGGAAACTGGTAAAAGTTACTTCACCGGTATTATAATTGATCACGTAATCCTGATTTTCTCCCCGCTTCATTAAGATCCCGTCAATGAAAACCTGCTCCGATCCTGAAATTAATGTAATAAACTGCTCCCCGTTTTTACCTGTTAAACGATAAGGCCCCTGGTTACCTTCAACCCCCTGGAAACGGATTCTGTGAAATTCACTTCGTGCCACTCCCATGGAAACATCTACAAAGGTTTTATTGTCTTTACCGAACTCTGTCTGGAACTCAAGTCCCATACTTCTTCTCTGATACTTGGCAAAATAGCTTTTAGCTTCAACAAGATCCAAATGCCCGGCTCTCAGAATAGACCTGTCTTTAATGTTCAGCTGCATATAAATCTTGTCAAACTCTTCCAGAGTCTGCGTATAACCATCTGCCTGAATAGGTAAATTATGATCTGAAATACTGGCTAAAATGGTAACATCTTTAGAAAGTCTCCCGGAAATTTGTAAATCCATAGAGCTTTGTACAGATTGTCCCTGATTATTACCAAAGGTGATTCCCCGGATAATCGAACCTTTCGAATTTAATTCTCCTAAAAATCTTTTTTTATCATTTTTAACGAGAACGGCTTCGTCTACGATGATTTTATTGTTGGTTCTTACGAAATCCAATGTGTCTTTTGCAAAAATATCCTGCTCAAGCCTAGCGGTA
>JAFAAJ010000289.1 GCA_023426625.1 Bacteroidota bacterium | reverse complement strand
GTGCAGATATCATCAAAGTAGGAATAGGTCCCGGTTCCGTATGTACTACCCGTGTGAAAACAGGTGTAGGTTATCCACAGCTTTCCGCAATTATTGAATGTGCAGATGCAGCTCATGGTCTGGGAGGACATATTATTGCTGATGGTGGCTGTAAAGTTCCCGGAGATGTTGCTAAAGCTTTCGGTGGCGGTGCCGATTTTGTAATGTTGGGCGGTATGTTTGCCGGACATGATGAAAGCGGTGGTGAAATGATCGAAGAAAATGGCAAAAAGTTCCGTCTTTTTTACGGAATGAGCTCAAAAACAGCAATGGACAAACATTCCGGAGGTGTTGCAGAATACAGAGCATCTGAAGGAAAAACAGTAAAAGTACCTTACAAAGGTCCGGTTTCTGAAACGGTAAAGGATATTCTGGGAGGAGTACGCTCCACCTGCACGTATGTGGGAGCATCAAAACTGAAAGAACTGTCAAAAAGAACTACCTTTATCAGAGTTCAGGAACAGGAAAATCAGATTTTTAAAGATTAATTATTAAAAGGTAATTGCCTTGCTGAAATTAAAAAACTGCTATTAAGCGAGGCAATTATTTCTTGTAAAGTTATGTAAAGACCGGATATGGATGAAGAAAAATTAAAAACTACAATTTGTTATTCCAATTCCAATGGATTTTGATATTTCCTGTTTTCTTCTCTTTCTTTTTCTTTTTGCCTTAGTATTTCCTGTCCTTTTATGACACTGGTTCCATAGCTTTCAAGTACAGTAGCAGCATTGGCGTCAGCATTTCTAATTGCTTGTCTCAATTTAGGTTGAGTCGTTTCTATGGCTTCAGTATATCTGCTTTTCTTAATATTAATTAATCTTCCTTTCAATTGAGAATTAGGTACAGACCTTACCAATTCAAAATCATAGTTTCCTTTATCATCTGCTATTTTAACAATTAAACCTGGTAATCCACTGAACTTATAAGGACCATAAGGCAAAGGAATTTCGGGAGAATACCAGGCAATCCAGTTTCGGCCTTTAAAAGTAACTTCTGCTTTTTTACAGGTAATTGCATTAATTATTCTTGTTTCGTCTATCAGTTTCCAGTTCTTTATAATCGGTTCTTTATAGCTGAGTAATGACATACCAACAAATCTAAAATACTGTGTATTTTCATTTGATTGTATTATAGTAAAGGATAAATTTGTCTTTGGAATCTCTATTCCTTTTTTCCAACCAACAGTCTTACTTCCATCAGGATTATTTGTAATTACTCCTGAATTCGCCATCACCGAATCGCCTTTCAACGATATGGTACTTATGAAAAATGAACGATTATCTCCTATCTGAAGTGAGAAGAACTCTTCATGTCGATTATTATTTCGTATATCAAACTTAGCTTTTAGCAGATAAGTAAATTCACCTCGTAACGAATCCTGTTTATATGATTGAGCATAAGACAAAACACTATAAAATAAAATAAATAGTAGTAACTTTTTATGATAAGACATAAGGGATATTTTCATTATAAATTGCACTTATAGTGAATATCACACTATAAGTGCTTAAATGTACATTATTTACGCCAGATTTGTACTTGACCCTTGATGTACAGCTGGCTTACAATAATATGCCTCAAGTTTTTCAAGCCATTCAATATGTTGTTGTGGAGTCCAATCTTGAGTTGTAGTGGCTTGTATACCGCAAGTAGTTTCTGCAAAAAACACTTGTTTTTCTCCTCCTTTAAGTGTTTTAAGGTCTTCACGAGTCAACTTTTTAAATTTTTTCATCATAATAATTTTAAGAATAACAGACAAACATAGCTTGATAATTCAATAATAAGATATTAATTTTATTATGATAAATAACTCTGTAAAAGTAATTTAGGAGATCTTAATTTAATACTATTATTTTATTAATTAAATTCTACTGTTTAATATAATTTCAATAAAAAATCCACCAGTTTTGGTGGATTTTATTTTATAGATATATGTCGATTACGTCAATAGTCCTCCATCAACATTCAGGGTCTGACCTGAAATATAAGTAGACATATCACTTCCTAAGAATAGACATGCATTGGCAATATCTTCCGGTTTTCCTAATTTTTTCATCGGGATCGCCTCACTCCACTTCTGAGTAGTTTTTTCATCTAAAGCAGCTGTCATTTCAGTTGCAATAAATCCTGGAGCAATAGCGTTACAACGAATATTTCTTGACCCTAATTCCAGTGCCACAGATTTTGTGAAACCAATCACTCCCGCTTTAGATGCAGCATAGTTTGCCTGACCGGCATTTCCGCTAATCCCTACTACAGAAGTCATATTAATAATAGATCCTGATTTTGCCTTCATCATAGGCTTAATAACCGCTTTTGTAAGGTTAAATACAGAATCAAGGTTTACTTTGATCACTGCATCCCAATCTTCCTTAGACATTCTCAACAATAAATTGTCTCTTGTAATTCCTGCGTTATTAATCAGAATATCGATCTGACCGAATTCCGCCATTACATCATCAACTAATTTTTGAGCGGCATCGTAATCTGATGCATCAGACTGGTAACCTTTAATTTGTGTTACAGAACTTAAAGCAGCTTCTAACTCTTTCGCTTTATCTACAGAACCTGCATAAGTAAAAGCTACTTTTGCGCCTTGTTGGGCAAAAAGTTCAGCAATTCCTTTCCCGATTCCTCTTGTAGCTCCGGTAATTAGTGCTACCTTTCCTTCTAATATTTTCATATTTATTAATTATTATTTGCCTTTTTCATTCTATTAATCCTTAGTGTGTTATGGTGTGTATTGATTATTTTCTAAAAATAGAGCAAAAAATCTTTTTAATTAATTAGAAACCGCAAAGATATTATAAATTACTATTCAATGCATTTTAAATCATTAAATTATAATTTTTTTATAGTTCTTCCTGCGGATTTTACAATACAGGCATACTTTTGATTATCTTCAATTATGAATAATCAAATCTGAAAAAAACCGGGTCTTTTTAAATGGAATTATTAACGATCAGAACAATTTCTCCTTTTAAAGTTTTGCTTTTGGAGAATTCAATTAACTCATTGATTGTTCCTCGCTTGGTTTCTTCGAATTTTTTGGAAATTTCCCTGCTTAAACTTACTTTGGTGTCTTCTCCGAAAAATTCTTTGATCTGTTCCAAAGTAGTGTTTATTTTATGAGGACTTTCGTACAGAACGATGGTTTTCTTTTCTTCTGCAAGCTGCTTTAATTTAGTCTGTCTTCCTTTTTTCTGTGGAAGAAATCCTGCAAATAAGAACTCGTTATTGGGTAATCCTGAAACCACCAAAGCAGGCACAAAAGCTGTAGCTCCCGGTAAACAGATCATTTCAATATGATTATCTGCTCCGGCTTTTGCCAACAAATAACCCGGATCTGAAATTCCAGGAGTTCCTGCATCTGTAATAATGGCAATATTCTGTCCGTTTTTAAGGTCAGTGATCACCTTTTCCGTAGCTTGATGCTCGTTATGTAAATGATATGATTTTAAAGGTTTTGAGATCTCAAAATGCTTTAAAAGAATTCCCGAAGTTCTTGTATCTTCACACAAGATATAATCTGCTTCTTTCAAAACGTTTACCGCTCTGTAAGTCATGTCTTCCAGATTTCCTATCGGAGTAGGAACAAAATATAGGATACCGCTCAAAACTATAAGAATTTATTTTCTACCAACATCCACAATCTTTGAGCATATTCATCTACTTTGTCCCAATTTCTCTCATAATACAGATCACTCAGGTATTCTTTCGCCTCATCCAAGGTTTTGAATCTGTTCAGTTCGGTAACCACTTGATTCAACTCAGACTGGCTTCCTCCGAACAACATTTTTGAGAATGCAATCCTGTCATTCAGATCTAATCGGAATTCCGGTTTTTTCTTTTCGGCTTCCATGTAATCTGTAGGAATATTGGTTTTAACAATACTTCCGGAATCTTCTTTTACAACGGGCGTTTCCGGAATTTCCACTGTTTTTTCCTGTTTTCCCTGAGGAATCTCTCTTTCTAAAGGATCATCATCAAATAGGGTCTGAACCACCTTTAATCCTTTGATATTGGCTAATCTTATCTTTTTATCTTCCTTGTATTTTTCCAGATTTTCAAAGCTTCTTTCCGAAGCAGGAATTTCTTTTTCTTCCTGGGGAACAGGTCTGTCTATTTCTATAATCTTTCTTCTGTCCGTTTCCTCTGCGATGGTAATTTCCTCCGTTCTTTCTTCAGCCTGTGCTTCATTTTTAATTTCATCCAGGATTCCTTCAATATTTGAAGTTTCCGTAACCATTTCTCCCTGTTCCAAAGTAACATTTGATGCAATAAACTGCTCTTCTATTTCTTCAATAAGGATTTCATCTTCCAGAATTTCCGTATCAAAAATACTTGGAATCATTTCAACAATTTCCTGTGCTTCCTCCTCCTTTATTTCCGGCTCAAAATGAGACTGAATGTATTCTTTCTCTTCAAAAGTTGTTTCTGTATTCTCCTGTTCTTCAGAAACTTCGTTTTCAAACTCATTGATCTCGTTAAGCTGATTGTTGAAAATAGTCTCCTCTTCTGTTACAAACGATGTCTCTTCAACATTTTCTTCATTTTCGTCTTCAGCATTGGCCAAAATTCTTTCTTCATCAATAAAATCCGAAGCGTTTTCCTGATAATCCGAAGGCTCTGTTTCATTAACCTCATTCATCTGGTTAGCTAAAATAGCTTGTTCGTCAGAAATATTTTCAGAATACTCGTTCGCAGGAATTTCAGGAAGTGCGGACGTTTCTTCAGCGAGATTAATGAAGCTTTCATGAAACTCATTTTCAACGATTTCATTCAGTTGATTATTAAAAATGGCTTCTTCTTCCGTGATCTCGTCCTGAACAGTCTCTTCTTGAATTTTTTCAGAAATCTCATCAATTTCATTTAATTCATTATTGAAAATAGCCTCCTCTTCTGTTACTTCATTTCCGAATTCATGAGGATCAGAATCATCATTAATAACAAACTGGTTATCATGATTTTCATGTGATTTATCAGTATGAAAGTACTCAATATTCTTTTCAAGCAATCGTAAAAAAGAAATCCTGCCGGCAAGTTCATCTACAAGATCCTGCTTGGAAAGTAATTCGTCTACATTGTGAATTTTCTCTAAAATATCAATGATATTCCTGGATTCGAAAAAAATCTTTTCCTTTAAATCTTGGATGTTCTGCATATAAGATTCTTGTTAAAATTGCTTACTTTTGATGTTAAAAATATACGGCTAATTTAACAAATGTTTTTAGAAAATACAATTAATCATTCCAAACAGAGTGGCTGGATGGAAGTTATTTGCGGCTCTATGTTTTCGGGGAAAACGGAGGAACTGATCCGAAGATTGAGAAGGGCTGAAATGGCGGGGCAGAATGTGGAAATTTTTAAACCAGAACTGGATACTAGATATTCTGAAGAGGATGTTGTTTCCCATAATCAGAATAAAATACGCAGTACGGCAGTAGAAAATCCTAATGAAATTCTTTTGCTCGCTTCCAATTGTGATGTAGTGGGAATAGATGAAGCCCAGTTTTTTGACGAAAGCATTGTTGATATAGCCAATCAACTTGCAAACAGCGGTATACGGGTAGTTATTGCAGGTCTGGATATGGATTTCCTGGGTCGGCCTTTCGGACCGATGCCTAATCTGATGGCCACCGCAGAATATGTAACAAAAGTGCATGCTATTTGCAAGAGAACAGGTAATCTTGCCAATTATTCCATGAGGACTTCGCAGGGAGATAATCTTGTGGAATTGGGGGAAACTGAAAGCTATGAAGCCGTAAGCCGAAGAGTTTTCATTGAAGAAGTGCTTACAAAAAAGAAAAATAAATAGATTTAAAAGGTAAAATCGCAAAACTGTAAAACAGCAGAAAGCTAAAAATATTCCTTTACAATTCCGCGGTTTTGCTAATAAGCAAAGTAGAAAGGGGGTTAATGAATTACACAGTAAATCAAATCGCAGAGATCACCAATGCACAGGTTATTGGCGATAAAGAACTATTGATCAGAAACATAGCTTTTGACAGCAGAATTATTTATTCCACTAAGAATACGGCATTCATTGCGATCAATACGAAGAAAAACTCCGGGGAAAAATTCATAGAATCGGCTATAGACAGAGGAATTAATATCATTATTTCCGAACATCATAATCCCCAATTTGAAAACATCACCTGGATTATTGTTGAAAATTCTGTGGAATTCCTTCAGAAACTGGCAAAATACCATTTTGAGAATTCACATTTGAAATCTGTAGGAATTACGGGAAGTAATGGAAAAACGATCTTAAAAGAATGGCTTTATCAGTGTTTATGGAATGAATTTCCCACTGTAAAAAGCCCAAAAAGTTTCAATTCCCAAATAGGATTGCCTCTTTCTCTGCTTCAGATCAACGATACTCATGAATTAGGGATTTTCGAAGTTGGGATTTCCAAGCCTCATGAAATGGAAAAACTGGAGAGAATTTTCCATCCGCAAATAGGGTTGCTTACTCACATTGGTTCGGCACATGCTGCCAATTTTGAGTCTGAGGAAGAACTTATCAATGAAAAAATAAAACTTTTCAAAGATTCACAAGTTATTATTTACAACGGTGATAACGGACTGGTTGATCAAAGGATAAAAGAATTATATTCAAGTAAAAAATTAATAGCTTACGGCTTTAAAGAGGAAAACCAGGTTTTTATCAAAAATGATATTTCCAGAGATGAGAATGTTGTGGTTGCTTATTTTGGTGAAGAAATTACTTTCCCTGTTCATCAAAGAGATGAAGCCACCTTAACCAATGCTTTAGCTCTGATTACTGTTCTAAAGGAATTGGGCATAGAAAATGAAACGATAGTTGAAAAAATCAATGCTTTAAAGGCTATTGAGATGAGATTGGAAGCTATTGAGGGGATCAAAGATAATATCATTATCAACGATTCCTTTAATTTGGATCTGGATTCTCTTAAAACTGCCCTTCAGTTTTTGAATGAATATAAAAAGCCTAAAAAATCATTGGTCCTTACAGATATTGTGGGTGTAAATTCCAATTCTAAAGAGCTGTATGAAGAAGTTTCCGAACTTGTGAATGAGCAGAAATTTGATTCTGTTTTCCTTGTAGGTAATGAAATTACCAAATTTAGTGATCTGTTTAAGGCTAAAATTTTTACTTACAATAATACTAAAGAACTTATTGAAAGTAAGCATCTTACAGAATTGGAAAACCAGATCATTCTTCTGAAAGGAGCAAGAAAATTTGAGATCGAAAAGCTTAAAGATAATCTTGAACTCAGAAAACATGATACCGTTCTGGAGATCAATCTGAATGCTATTTTACACAACATCAATTATCATAAATCTCTGCTGAAGCCGGGAACCAAAATGATGGCAATGGTAAAGGCAAACTCCTATGGATTAGGAAGTTATGAAATTTCTGAATTCCTGCAACATCATCATATTGATTATCTGGGAGTTGCATTTGCAGATGAAGGTGTGGAACTCCGTAAAAAAGGAATCACCACCCCTATTGTGGTTATGAATCCGGAACAGCACAGTTATCAGACGATCATCGAATACAATTTGGAGCCTGAAATTTACAGTTTCAGGGTTCTGGAATTGTTTTATGAAGCGGTTCAGAAATCAGGATATGATAAAAAATATCCTATTCACATCAAGCTTGAAACAGGAATGCACCGTCTTGGCTTCAAAGGTTTTGAATTGGATCGGCTTAGTGAAACTTTAGAAGGTAAAAATCTAAAGGTTCAAAGTATTTTCAGTCATCTATCGTCTTCCGACATAACGGAAGAAAAGGAATTTACTTTGAAACAACTGGAAACTTTCGATAAAAACTCAGGATATTTAGTTGAAAAATTAGGATATAAACCTATCCGACATATATTAAATTCATCAGGAATAACCAATTTTACAGATCATCAATATGATATGGTAAGAATAGGCATCGGAATGCTTGGAGAATCTTCCAACCCCGAAATTCAGAAGCAATTGCGGTCTGTAGTAAGCTTTAAAACCGTAATTTCCCAGATCTCTTTAGTGGAGGACGGTGAATCTGTAGGATACAGCAGAAGATATAAAACAGACCATCAGACAAGGATTGCCACCATTCCTGTAGGTTATGCAGACGGAATCCCGAGATTGATCGGAAATCAGGTGGGAAATGTAGGCGTACATAAAACTTTAGCTCCCATTGTGGGAAATGTCTGTATGGATATGATGATGATCAATGTAGACAACATTCCGAATGTAAAAGAAGGAGATACCGTGACTGTTTTCAATGCTTATCCCAGTTTAAAAGAATTTGCAGGATATTGCAAAACGATAACCTATGAAGTTTTAACCTCCATTTCTCCCCGTGTGAAACGGATTTATATCAAAGATTAACCATGAAAAAGCTTCTGATACTTTTATTTGCGCTTCAACTGCTTTTGATTCATTCGCAGGTTAAAAAGGATTTAGTGATCCCTAAAAACCCGAAAATAGGACTTTCCCTTGCGGGAGGCGGAGCAAAAGGGTTCTCACATGTAGGGGTTTTGAAAGTATTGGATTCTTTAGGAGTGAAGGTAGATTATATTGCCGGAACCAGTATGGGAGCTATTGTAGGAGGTTTATACGCATCGGGATATTCCGGGAAAGAAATAGAAAAAATCGTAATGGATACGGATTTTTATTCGCTGATCATGGATCCCAAATCTCGAAAAGAGTCAACTTTCTATAACAAATCGGTTGATAAATACCTGCTTTCTGTTCCTTTAAAGAACGGAAAAATAACACTCCCCTCTTCCATCAGTACCGGTCAGAAAAATGTTTACTTATTGAAAGAACTTTTCAAGAATGTATCTAATATTGATGATTTTTCCAAACTTCCCATTCCATTTATGTGTGTAGCCACAAATCTGGAAAGCGGAAATATGGAAATTTTTGAAAAAGGAGATCTTGTACAATCCATTATGGCAAGTTCAGCATTTCCTTCATTGATGGATCCTGTAAAGATCGGCGACAGTATTTACATTGACGGAGCAATGACGGTAAACTATCCTTCGAAGCCGTTAAAGGACAAAGGAATTGATATCGTGATCGGCGTGGATCTTAATCAGGATTTATCTAAAAGAGAAGATTTAAACAACATTATAAGCATCCTTAATCAGGTAATCGATTTTGGGATTAAAAAAGATACTAAACGCCAGTACAAATACACAGATATCAACATCAAGCCTAATCTTAAAGGAATGACCGCTACAAGCTATGATGAGAAGAAAAAAATTCTCGACAGCGGATTTGCAGAAGGTTTGAAATATACAGACATATTGGATCAGCTTCCGAAACGCTCATTTGACCGTCTCAGAGAGCGCGTAAATCCAATTTACTCCAATGTTTATAAAATTGACAGTATTTCCATAGATGGGGGCAGAATCTATGGTAAAAACTATGTTTTAGGTAAAATGGGACTTCGACTTCCTTCTATGCAAACCTATGGAAGTATCAATAAAATGATTGACAGATTGGTTTCAACCAATAATTATCGTTTCATCAATTACGATATTATTGCAGAAAATGATGCCAATTATCTCAAGCTATATGTCACGGAAGACAATACACGCCACTTTTTGAAGTTCGGCCTGCATTATGATGAAGTTTTCAAAACAGGATTATTATTAAATTATTCCGCTAAACGTCTTCTTTTTAAGAATACCAATCTTTCATTAGATGTAATTGTCGGAGACAAACCAAGATATTATCTCAATTATTTCATTGATAATGGTTACATACCCGGATTCGGAATTTATTCATCAGGAATGAGCTTCGATATTAAAGATCAGAACAATTACGAGATCGATAACTGGATGTGGTTAAGGAATGATGCCTATATTCAGTCCATCTGGAAAGACAAATTCGCTATTGGAGGCGGTATAAGCCACGATTATTTCGAAGCTAATGCCAATGGTACCAATCCAAGATATAAACGATTTTTGAACCCCTATGTATTCTTAAAAAGCGATACTCAGGACGACAAGGACTTTGCTACAAAAGGCATTTATATTTCTGCAGAAGGAAAAGTACTCGATCTGTTAAAAGATGAAGTTGAAAAAAGAATTGTTCAGGTAAAAGCCGATATAAAATTAAATATTCCCATTGCCAAACAATTATCTTACCGTCTGAATCTTTATGGAGGAATTACAATCGGTCATCACTTACCGGAATTTTATCAATACAGATTAGGAGGGATTTTTGAACAGAATGTGATCAATTTTAAGAGTTTTGGCGGATTTTATTTTGCACAGCTGAATACCAATAATACCATTCTAATCTCTAATGATCTTCAGTTCAAATTCAATAAGAACTATTTTATTAGTGGTAATTTTTCTTTTGCTAATCTTTCAGATGATATAAGCTTTGAAGATGCAGTGAAATTAAATTACAGTTCTCTAGGACTTACTGCCGGATATAAATCTCCATTCGGACAGATAAAAATCAACTTCAGTCATTCACTTAAAAATAACCAAAAAGGCATATTCAGTGTGATATTAGGACACTGGTTTTAAAACAATGATACAATTTTTTTACGAAAACTTACCCGAAACTGTAAATAAAGAATACACCAAATGGCTGGAAGACCTTATCATTTCAGAAGGAAAAAAGCTGGGTGAGATCAATTATATTTTCTGTGATGATGAATATTTATTGAAGGTAAATCAGGATTATCTTCAGCATGATTACTATACAGACATTATTACTTTTGATTATGTAAAGGGTAAAACAATAAGCGGAGAGATTTTCGTATCTTTGCAGCGCATTTTAGATAACGCTTCTACTCTATCTAAAAGTTATGAAGAAGAACTGAGAAGAGTTTTAGCCCACGGTGTTCTCCATTTATGCGGATACAAAGACAAAACAGAAGAACAGGAACAGGAAATGCGAAGAAAAGAAGATGTTTATTTAGCAAAATATTTAAAAGAATTCAACTTTTAATACAGCTATAAAACAACGTAAACAACCATTATAAGACGGTTTTTCAATTAATGTTTCACGTGAAACATTTCAATAAAAACATTGATTTTAAAACCAAATATGCAAGAAAATGATTTCAGAAATATACGACGTAATAGTAGTAGGTGCCGGACACGCCGGATGTGAAGCGGCAGCGGCAGCAGCAAACCTTGGATCAAAAACATTGCTTGTTACAATGAACATGCAGACAATTGGTCAGATGAGTTGCAACCCTGCAATGGGAGGTATTGCAAAAGGACAGATCGTTCGAGAGATCGATGCAATGGGAGGTTATTCAGGAATTGTAGCAGATAAATCTGCGATACAGTTCAAAATGCTTAATCTTTCCAAGGGTCCTGCTATGTGGTCTCCAAGAACCCAAAACGACAGAATGCTTTTTGCCGAAGAATGGCGTTTAGCATTAGAAAATACTCCAAATCTTGATTTCTTTCAGGATATGGTGAAGCAGCTTATTATCGAAAATAACAAAGTAACCGGTGTTGTTACTTCTTTAGGAATAGAAATAAAAGGAAGATCGGTAGTTCTTACCAACGGAACATTTCTAAACGGTTTGATCCACGTTGGTGATAAACAATTAGGAGGTGGTAGAATGGGCGAACCAAGAGCTTTCGGTATCACAGAACAGCTGGTTTCCCTAGGTTTTGAAGCAGGAAGAATGAAAACAGGTACTCCACCGAGAGTAGACGGAAGAAGCTTGGATTACAGCAAAATGGAAGAACAAAAGGGAGACAAAAACCCTCAAAAATTCAGCTATTTAGATACCCCTAAGTTAACCAAACAGTTAAGCTGCCATATTGTGTACACTAATGAAACAGTACATGATATTTTAAGAGAAGGATTTGACAGAAGTCCTATGTTTAACGGTACGATTCAAAGTTTAGGACCTAGATATTGCCCAAGTATTGAAGATAAAATCAACCGTTTTGCAGAAAGAACAAGACATCAGCTTTTCGTAGAACCAGAAGGTTGGAAAACCGTTGAAATCTATGTTAATGGATTCAGTTCTTCCCTACCGGAAGACGTTCAGATCAAAGCAATGAAACATATTCCGGGATTCGAAAATGTAAAAGTATTTCGTCCAGGCTATGCTATTGAGTATGATTACTTTCCACCAACTCAATTAAAGCATACCTTAGAAACAAAGATTATTGATAATTTGTATTTTGCAGGTCAAATTAACGGAACTACGGGTTACGAGGAAGCAGCCGGACAAGGTTTCATAGCAGGGATTAACGCTCACAATAAGGTACATGATAGAGGTGAATTCACTTTAAACAGAGATGAAGCTTATATAGGAGTTCTAATTGATGATCTTATCACAAAAGGAACCGAAGAACCATATAGAATGTTCACTTCTCGTGCAGAATACAGACTTCTTTTGAGACAGGATAATGCAGATATCAGATTAACGGAAAAAGCTTATAATTTAGGTTTAGCAAAAGAAGAAAGATTAATTAAAATGCAGGAAAAAGTAGCTAGAAGCCAGGAACTTGAAAGCTTTTTGCGAGAAACTTCTTTAAAACCGGGAATTATTAATCCTATTCTTGAAAGTATTGAAAGTAGTCCTGTAGATCAGGCGTACAGAGCATCACAGATTCTGACAAGACCTAATATGACATTAGAAAAGCTTGAAAATATTGAAGCTATCAAAGAAAAAACATCTCAATATAACGATGAAGTAAGAGAACAGGCAGAAATAAACATCAAGTATAAAGGTTATATTGAAAAAGAAAAAGAAAATGTAGCCAAATTAAACCGATTAGAAAATATCAAGATTCCTGAAGATTTTGATTATTCTAAAATATCGAGTCTTTCAGCAGAAGCCAAACAGAAAATGTCTAATGTAAAACCTAAAACTATTGCTCAGGCAGGTAGAATAAGTGGAGTTTCTCCCGCTGACATTAACGTTTTATTAGTATATTTAGGAAGATAATTAAAGAATGTTTCACGTGAAACATCTATAAAAAATAAGCGAAAATTAAGGTATTTATGAGCTTCTGATAAACTCTGAATATCTTAATTTTTAATTTAAATGAAACATATAAAATGAAAATTAAAGATAATTTTCTTTCGCAAGAAGTATTTGAAATTAAAGAAACGGAAACCAAAGGAGTTTTCAAAACCTCCCCTATTCCCTCTGATATTTCCAAATATTATGAAAGTGAAGATTACATTTCCCATCATCAGGACTCAGGAAGTTTAAAAGAGAAACTATATAAATTCTTACAATCATTCAATCTACAGTACAAAAAAAATATACTTATTGACAGAATAAATAAAAAATCAAGAGTATTAGATTACGGCTGCGGAGCCGGAGAATTTGTAAAATATATAGAAAATGATTTTGAAACTTTCGGGTTTGAACCAGATTCCGATGCGAGAAAAGCCGCTCAAAATAAAACTTCAAAAGCAAAAATTATTGAGGATATTCATACCATTGAAGACAGAAGTTTAGATGCAATCACATTATGGCATGTATTTGAGCATATAGAAAATCAGGAAGAAATGCTTAATATTTTTCATCAAAAGCTAAAAGAAAAAGGACTCTTGATTATTGCAGTTCCCAACCCTACTTCTTATGATGCGAAGCATTATAAAGAATATTGGGCAGCGTATGACGTACCGAGACACATTTATCATTTCTCAAAAAACGGAATGGAAAATTTGATTTCAGGTAAATCCGATTGGAAAATGAGAAAGATCAAACCTTTGATTCTTGACTCGTATTACATATCTATGTTAAGCGAAAAATATAAAAAATCACCGATTTTTTGGCTAAAAGCAATGATCTACGGAACGATTTCCAACGTAAAAGCTATTTTTTCCAACGAATTTTCCAGTTTGATCTACATAATCGAAAAAAGATAGAAAATCGATTTTTAACCCATTTCTGAAGGTCAATTTTCTGCATTTTTCATTAAAATTTTAAAACTCTGAGAAAATTCAGGGTTTTTCTTTTTTACTAAATTCCAATCAACCAAAACTTAAAAATGAAAGCTTATTCTTTACAGAAAATTTACTGAAGCAAAATTACTTAGTACTTATAAATTTTAAAGTAAGAAGTCAAGTAGATTTTCATCTGCTCTGAAACATAAGCTTCATCATCCGTTGAGTGAATAATTTCTACAACCTAAAAATAATTTTCTTATTACTTTACTTTTAAATTCAAAAACACTAGCAAAACACGAATAAAAAAGATTAGTGTTATTTTTCAGGTTTGGAACAGCAAAATGTAAAAATTGAGAGACTGGAAAAGTAAATTCCATCAAAAACACGGTTTTTTCGTCCGATTTTTAGAATTTAGATATAGAATATTAAAAAAATCTGTTTTGAAATTTTTAAGCCATTTCTGAAGGTCATTTTTACAGAAATTCGTAGAAATTCGAAAAATTTAGTTGTAGTTACAAAATAAAAAAGTCTGCCGAAAATCAGCAGACTCAAAAATTTATTTTAATAAAAAAATTATTTATTGATAGCAGCAACTCCCGGAAGTTCCAAACCTTCTAAACTTTCAAGCATCGCTCCTCCTCCGGTTGAAACATAACTTACTTTGTCTCCATATCCGAATTGCTTAACGAAAGCAACACTGTCTCCTCCTCCAACTAATGAGAATGCTCCTAATCTCGTTGCTTCAGCAATACTGTCACCTAAAGCTACAGTTCCTGCAGCAAAATTTGACATTTCAAAAACTCCGATAGGACCATTCCATAAAATCGTTCTGGAATTTAATAGAACATCATTGAACTGATCTCTTGATTTCTGTCCGGCATCCAATCCCATCCATCCTTCAGGAATCGCGTAAATATCCACTTCTTTTCTTTCAACATCATTATTGAAACTTTCAGCGATAATAGCATCTGAAGGTAAATATACTTTTACATTATGCTCTTTTGCTTTTCCTAAGATCTCTACAGCTAAGGAAAGTTTATCATCTTCCACTAAAGAACTTCCGATCTTACCTCCCAAAGCTTTAATGAAAGTAAAAGCCATACCCCCGCCAATAATTAAATTATCTACAGCAGGCAAAATATTTTCTATAATGGTAATTTTAGTTGAAACTTTCGATCCACCTAATATAGCTGTAACAGGTCTTTCACCACTCTTCAAAACCTTATCAATAGCCTGTAATTCTTTAGCCATTAACAAACCGAAAAATTTAGTTGAAGGGAAAAATTTAGCAATTACTGCTGTAGAAGCATGTGCTCTGTGTGCAGTCCCGAAAGCATCATTTACATAAGCATCACCTAATTTAGATAACTGCTCAGCGAATCCTTCATCACCTTTTTCTTCTTCATTATGAAAACGCAGATTCTCTAATAATAAGATTTCTCCTGGTTGCAATGCAGCTGCAGCCTGTTCTGCCTTCTCTCCTACGGATTCTTCCACGAATTTTACTTCCTGGCCAAGAACATTAGAAACTTCATTTACGATATGTTTAAGAGAAAACTCATTCTTTACTTCTCCTTTAGGTCTTCCTAAGTGCGTCATTAAGATTACAGAACCTCCGTCTTTAAGGATTTTTTCTACAGTAGGCTTCACAGCAACTATTCTCGTATTATCTGTAACATTAAGCTGGTCATCCTGCGGAACATTGAAATCCACTCTGATCAGGGCCTTCTTATCTCTAAAATTGAAATCGTTGATTGTCTTCATAAATTACTTTGAATTTTCTTTTCACAAATGTAAGACTTTAAATTTTTTGAAAATGCCCAACCTGACAAAAGTTTTCAAAAACTTCCCACAACCCCAATCATCCACTAATCAACAATTTTATTTTTTTAAAAAAGAAGAAAGATGTTGATTGTTGTTAAGTAATGTGAGTTTCGGGGATAACTTTTGATTGAAAACTTCATAACACGTAATTTGAATTCAATTCATATTTAATTAACAATATAATCTGTTGTAAATCTGAGTTTACGGATACTTATTAACAACTATTGATAACTTTTCCACGATACGGAATATGAATAAATGGTTTATGGAAAAACTCCTGCTTTCTCTGAAGAAAGTTTTTAAAAATTCTGATCTTATTTTTTGGAGCTAACTTCCGTTACTAAATTTTAGGAAGAAAAAAAACATTATTTTTAACAAAGTTTTCCACACTTATTCACAATGGTTTTAACAATTTCTTAGAATTTAATTAACAATCATTAGAAATTTGTAAAAACTATTAACCTTAAATTTTAAATTAATGAAAATCAATATTTTAATTCTTTTTTTAACGGCATTCAACTGTTTCGGACAGGAATACTATACTACAACCACTTCAAAAATTAAAGAAGTAAAAATCTATTCAAGTGGAGGAATGTTGAAACAATCTTTCTCTGCACAGCTTCTTCCCGGAAAGAATTTCATCATTGTGAATGAATTTGGAAGAAACCGTGGACTTGATATGTCTTCTTTTAAACCGGATAAGAAAATTCTTCTTCTACGTTTTGACTCGTATGGCAATAATGCTAATTTATATGCAGATAAAATGGGAAGAAGTCCAAAATTACAAGCTTTGAACGACAGTATTGAAGTCTACAAAAAAGATAATAAAAACCTCGAACAAGAGCTTTTACTGACCAGAAATTCTATTGGGATTATTCAGAAAAACCAGGAACTGCAAATTCCTTCTTCTGCTGAAATTTTGAAAATGATTGAATTCAATAAAACATCTTTAAAGAATTTATACCTCGAAGAACAAACGATACAGGCAAAGATTGCTGCAAACCAGGCTAAAGTTTCGGCATTAGAGAATAAAAGAAGTGCCGCTTCTAGAGAATATGGCTTAAATAGCGATAATACAATTGTTCTGTTGGTTAATAGTGATAAAAAACAAACCGTTAATTTTGATGTCAATCAATATATTCCTGAAGCCAATTGGCGACCTTATTATATTATTAAATCAAATGGAATAAAGTCTCCCCTGAAAATATCATATAAAGCTAAAATTCAACAAAATACAGGACTGGAATTTAGAAATATTCCAATAAAACTCATTAATGGAAGTTTTAGTACAGATGATAAACCTTATGAATTAGATCGTTGGTTTTTAAGAACCGATCGTGATCATTATGTTTCGAACCAGGCATTTCAACGACCGAAATCGGGATCTAATGTTAAAGCGTACATTGCGGCAGAAGTCTCGGACAACCCAAGGATTTCTCAACGAACCATGAAAACGGAGATTTCTTTAAGTAAGGATGTGATCATTCCTTCTGATGTAGAAATCACTGAAGATTTAAGTGAATTTGAAGTAAATACAACATACGTCTATTTTTCTACACCTAAACTGGAAAATAAAACCTTCCTTTTGGCTTCAATAAAAGATTATTCAAAATATAATTTCTTACCGGGAAATGCAGATATATTTATGGAGGATCTGCAAATTGGAACCGTGAGCATCGATACTAACCAATTAACCAGTGAAATGATGATCAGCCTTGGAAGTGATCCTAATATCCTCACCAAAAGAGAATTGATAAAAAAAGAAACTAGATATTTAGGTAATAATGAAAAATTGGAAGCTTATCTGTACGAAATCGCCATCAAAAATAATAAGGATACCACAGTGAAGCTTGAGCTAAAAGATCAGATTCCTTTATCTACCGGAGAAAATATTAAGATTGAGGTTGTAAATCCTGATAAAGCTGCTTATGATAAAGATTCAGGATTCCTCATTTGGAATTTGGAAATAAAACCTAATGAAACAAAGAAGATTAAATTCGGATTTAACGTAACTTTGCCAGAAGAATTAGTCACATTAGATATAAAATAAATTTAAAGTAAAAATGAAAAGAAAAATTGCTATCGCAGGAGACCACGCTGGTTATGAGTATAAAGAAATACTTAAAAAACATTTGGAAGAAAATTTTGAAGTTCAGGATTTCGGAACTTTTTCAACAGATTCTGTAGACTACCCGGATTTTGTACACCCTGCTGCAACTTCTGTGGAAAACGGTGAAAACGAACTGGGAATTCTGATCTGCGGAAGCGGAAACGGAGTACAGATCACCGCAAACAAACATCAGAGAATACGTTGTGCCCTTTGCTGGATGCCGGAAATTGCAGAACTGGCAAGACAGCATAATGATGCGAATATGATCTCTATTCCGGCAAGATTCATTGCAAAAGAAGTAGCCATAGAGATTGCTAATAAATTCCTTTCAACCGATTTTGAAGGTGGAAGGCACCAGAACAGAGTAGACAAAATATCAATTTGCTAATCTATAAAGGCTTGTCAATCAATCGGCAAGCCTTATTTATTTTTAATTGCTTATCTTTGCAGAGTCAAGTTGAAACACATTCTATTATTCCCATTCAGAACCTGCAATAGTAATAAAAGGTTTTTCTCCCTCTCCCACTCCGTTTTTTGTATTAAATTTA